>JACRGQ010000047.1 GCA_016217735.1 Nitrospinota bacterium | reverse complement strand
GCGTCCTCTGGCTTGATCTGAGAAGCTTCGTCCATAACGACCAAATCAAATTCAATCTGTCCAGGCTCAAGATATTGGGCAACAGACATTGGCCCCATCATAAAGCATGGCTTCAAAGCGACCATTGCGCGACCCGCTCTCTGCAGGAGTTGCCTAATGGGAAGATGGCGGGTCTGCTTGCTACACTCGTGTTTTAATAATGTCAACTCAGTAAGTTCGCTAACACGCACAGCATTATTTCCTGCTGGTATGTCTACCGGATCAATCTGATAGGATATTTTTTGGCATTGCAGCTTCTTTAGTTGATTATCGCACTCCCTGAACTGGCCTTGTATAACTTCCTGGCTACGGCCGGAAAATCTTCCAAGTTCAGCGTGCATGGACAATATCTCACGAGCCAATAAACCATAAACAGCGGCCTTGCAAGCATTATCAACTTGACGTAAATCTATTTCGCCTTTTTCGACAGCTGTTACCAGCCTGACAAATCCTATAGATACCAGATGCTCGCGTACGCGAGCATAATCGAGCCAATTCTTTACAGTATCGGGGTTTTCAAGCGCCCTGCTATTCCTGGCAATCAGTTCATTCAACAGATCGCTTGTCAACCAGCTATCACGATCCAGCACAGTGAGTTGCTCAAAAACCAAGTAATTGGACCGCTGCTCTTCTATTAATGCTCTTAACCTATCGGCAAGAGCCTTGATTGTGAGAAAGATAGAGGCCTCTGGAAGATCATAAATTCGCTGCCGAACATTTTCATTCGCCAATTTTCGATCGATACAATCGGCCATAACTAGTGTATTGCGAAGCACAGATAGCGAAGAAGTATTATCAACATTCAACCCGAGGTTAAGACTTATGCGTCCTTTGAACAGCTTGTCTCCATAATCGGCTTTTTCCCATGCACTAACATATCTTCTATGAGAATCAAGACCTTCTATGCGATTCGCCAGTTCCCCAATTGAAATAGCGTCATCTACTATCAGAGGCTTGCAGGAAAGCAGAGACTCATTAAGCAATGCAAGGAGCTTGGAAATTACACTCTCTTCCCCAACAAGTTGGGCTTTAACACTTCGCATCTCAGTAAAAGGTGTGAATATATTCTTGATGCTGCCAAAAGCATTCAGCAATTCGAGGAGTTGCCCTTGTACACCTTGCTCATTCAAAGAACGAATAGCTTTAGCTATCCCCTGCGGCAAACAGAGTATTGCATTGCCAAGAGCCACTCTTTGCCCGAATCCCACACCATATTGTCGTCGCACATTTTTATACCAGTTGCGCAATGCCTCCATCGCCACCAAGTCAGTCTCAAGCCCCTTGAAATGGTCACCGAGAGCTTCCCGATAGTCACCATTTCCATTGAGCTTATCGCGTCTCTCCGCATACTCCTCTGCTTTTCCCAAAAGTGGGTATAATCTGGAAAAGGCGACCTGATTGTTTGCAGCGAACCCGACCGCCTGTTTACGCGCTGAGCGCCAACCGCTTTTTAACCAACGGAATACTCCTCCATCATCAATGGTTTCCCTGATTCGCCTCAATACACTATTTTCAGGCAGGACATCAAGCCGAAATACCCCCTCCAATTCGACTTTGAATGTATAAAGCTTTTCAATTTCTGCACGCAATTTAGGTAACAAATCATCCAACTCGTCATTATCAAAGCGTTCATCGCGAAGCCTTAAATAGGAAGGATTGAGGCCCGCCACTAAATCAATAAATATCGTCAACTCTCTTAATCCCGCTTCAGTGGGTAAAAGATGCCCTGTCCCATCCTTTCCAACTGCAGAATGAATTTCGCTCAACGGCCCTGCTACCTTTGCCAGTTCGTCCTGTATCGTTTTCAGCCTTTTGATGGCCTCTCCCAATTCCCCTAACCTGACTGCCTCTCCCACAAGCTGACGAAGTTGCCTGCTTCCAGCGAGGAAACCATCGACCGCAGCGAGGTCGTGCAATACATCCGGCCCTACCGTATCGGCTAGTTCCGCATAGCGCGTTTGAATATCCTCAAAGAGCTTTAGATGTTGTTGTGCTTTATCTAGGGCCTTACCTCGCAAAACAGGCAGCAGATCAAGCAGTTCATTCCCATTGAGGGATGGCAAACGCTCAAGATTTTCTATTAGCAATAATAGCCCGCTCAATGACTTGGGGACACTATCCATCCCGCAGCTCAAGCTTGACGTAAAATTAGCTATCTCCTTGTCTAATGATTGCAAGGAGTGTTGCCAAGCTTGCAGCGCAGATACGACATGACTAAGGTCAAATATCTGCAAATCGGTGTTGCGTACGCCATACCATGGATGCCGATTCATTTCTGGCTCGGCATCAAGCTGTTCGGCTACTGCTTGATACACCTTGCCAAATGCTTCTACCCGATCATCTATGCGTCGTTGTGTCTCAATATCAAAATTATCGCCATCATATCCTTCTGGGCGTAAAAAATCAGGATTGATGCCAATCGCCTCGCGATAGCGGGTGGCGGCCATAAAGATTTCATGCAATGTCTTTCCGGTGCTTTTCCACACCCTATTGATCCGCTCAACATGCTCCTTCAGATCTTTTTTGAGCTTTTCGTAACGCTTAATTTCAAGCTCGATGTCCCTTGGCATAGGATAACGATGGTGTTTTTTTATGCGAGATCCGATCTCTTCAAGCACTTTCCGCTTTTGGGTCTTATGGCTATGCAGTTCCAAACAGAACTCACCAAGTCCAGCCGCATCAAGTCGGCGGCGGACCACCTCCAGCGCCGCCAACTTTTCAGCAACAAATAGCACTCGCTTTCCTTGTGCCATTGCCGCAGCAATCAAGTTTGTGATGGTTTGCGATTTGCCAGTGCCTGGGGGGCCTTCAATGACCAAATTCTTGCCATCAACCGCATCAACCAAAGCACTATGCTGAGAACTATCCGCATCATCAATCAAAGGGTATTTTGCATGAATATTTTCAAGCTCATCTATGGGATATTCCTCACCAAAGCCTAAACCCCTATTGTCTTGTTCCTGTTCATCGTTTCCACCCGCAAGAAAGCGTCCAACGACGGGGTGATCGATAATACTTGTGCCCTTCGACCAACGCGAAGGATCAAGATCAAGGTACATCAGAAGCTTACTGAAATTTAGGAGGGTTAAAGTAATATAGCGGCGCACGCGCCAACGTGGCTGATTCTTCTTAATCAACGCCAACACTTTATTAAAGTAAAATTCAGGATCAGAATCCTCGTCAAGATCTGGCAATGCCAAAGCAAAATCGGCGCGAAGCTTTTCCCTCAATGAAAGGTTAGGAATGATATCTTCGCCAGAGTAATTTACTGTGTACTCATAGGTCTTGGTCTTACGATTCAGCTTCCCTTTCTGCAAACGCACCGGCACAAGGAACAAGGGTGCGATATGTGAATTATCATTATTGCTTTCAAACCATTCCAAAAAACCAAATGCCAGATAAAGAATATTTGCCCCCATTTCCTGGATGGCTGACTCAGAGGTCTGCATCAGATTCTTCAGTCGAGCTTCCAGTTCATATGGATAGAGCAAGGTCTGCATGCAATTGTCTGAATGTCTGCCATCACCTACTGTTGCAAGTGGTGTTGGAACTTCATAGGAAATATCCATGCCTAACTGTTTTGCCCACTCATCTGCGGCGGGATTGCCCATTAAGCGGATTTCTTGCTCAGTTTTCTCGTCAATTTTGATATAACCCGCTTTAACCAATTCATTGCGGGTTGGTTCTGGAACTGGGCGAAAACGCATTTCCTTCCATCCCGACGCGGAAGTGGCATTTTCGGTCAATAACGTTTCGACTAACTGATTTGGCAGTTCATCAATAATGCGAAGACTTCCTTTTTCGGTATGGCGAAAATTGATAAGACGATTACGCGATGTCAGATCAAGTAACCGCAGGCGAAGATTATCCAGCGTTTTTAATGCCCCATCCTTATTCGGCATACACTACCCCTTATATTTTTCCGCCAACTCTAGCAATTCCGGCGATTTTCGCCAATTTCGCTCCAGTTGACTACAATTTGACTACAGTCGATGTCGCAAGTTGTGTCGCCAGTTTGTCACAAGTTTCAGTCTTTGGCTTTCAAGCGATACCGCCGACGATTTGTAGCCCCTTCCTGCTTCAATAAGCCGCCATCGACCATCCCTTTCAGTTCGCGTTGAAGTGTGCGGCGAGTCGTTCTGGGGCATAGCTTTTCGAAATCTTGAATGGCGAGGTTACCATTATCCATGATGAAGGCAAGCGCCTTCTGTTGGCGATTGCTTAGCTGATACTTCTTTTCCAAAACATCCTGTTTGATGACCCGCTCGCCTTTCTCTTGCACCTCGTTAAGCTGAACGGCAAGCCCTTCAACGAAGTATTCGACCCAGCCGGTCATATCCATATCGTTTTCCCGAACGCTTTGGATAGCGCGGTAATAAGCTGGCCTGTCCCGGTCGTAGAATTCGCTGATGGTAAAAAGCTTTTTGAAGTCATACCCTGTGCGGAAAAGATGCAGAGTGGATAGCAATCGGGCCGTTCGCCCATTGCCGTCAATAAACGGGTGGATATGCACTAACTGGAACTGCGCAATTCCCGCCATGATAGCGGCATGAATTTCCTTTTCGCCATTAAGCCAGTCAACAAGCTCCCGCATCATGATCGGAACTTCATGTGCGGGAGGCGGCGTATAGATAACCTCTTTCGTTCTTGAGTTGACAACGTAGTTTTGAATCTTCCGATATTCGCCGGGGGCGGCCTTATTTCCCCGCACCCCTTGCACAAGGCGTTTGTGGATTTCCCGCACCAGCCCTTCGGTTATCGGCTCACCGCTCCCCAAATACCCGGCCACAAGATCAAAAGCTTTCCGGTAGTTGAGAAGCTCCTTTTTATCGTTTGGGTCGGCATCCCTTACCGGCTTTCCCGCCAACAGCTTTTCCGCCTGAGCCAGCGTCAATTGCGTTCCTTCAATATGCGTTGTATGGTGCGCTTCTAGAATTAGGGCGCGGGATTGCATCCCCTTTATCCAATCCTTTGACAATTGGGCGGCCTCAAGGAACCCCCGCGCCCGTTCAATCCGCGTAAGCGCATTGGTAATTGCGTTGGTGATTTTCAGTTTTGGATTAAGTCTCATTTACTTGTCCATATGCGTTATACACACCCTAGTCCGCCTCAGCCTGAGCCAGGACAAACCACGCGATAACCCTATAAACACCGCATGAAAATGGTGCGCCCGGCGGGACTCGAACCCACGACCTACGGATTAGAAATCCGGTGCTCTATCCGGCTGAGCTACGGGCGCAGTCTAAAACATCAATGCCTATATAATGCGGAAACCGGACACATTGTGCGCGGCCAGCAATCCGGCTGGCATTCATTCCAGCCTACCGAAGCCTATCATAATAATATTGACTCAAACATCGTCAGACACAACTTCAACATCTCCGTAATTCTTGCATCTTTCCGTTATAAGCGCATCTTTTTTTCTAAAGAAAAACTTCGTCATCTTGCGTCCCGCCTGCTTCGGAAACGGGTGGACGATTTCAATCGGGAGCAGACGCCAAAACAGGGAATATTTGATAAATACCGGTTTAATCACGTACAATTCCAAACTAAACCATAATGGGAAGATCGGCATAGTCATCCGGCATCGAGAGTGGAGCACAAATGGGAAAAGCAATTCTACCGTGGGATGATGGTTTCAGCGTCGGCATTCAGTCGTTCGACGACCAGCACAAAAAACTCTTTGAGATCATCAATCGCGTGTATACCACGATTGTCGCCAGGAAAAATCCGGCAAGCCGGGAGTTGCTGAACGGGACGCTGAACGAGATGGTGGAATACATGAAGCTGCACTTCGAAGCCGAGGAGCAGGCAATGCGGGCGCATGGCTACCCGGAATATGAAAAGCACAAAAAGGAGCACGATGATTTTGCGCGGTCGGTGGCGGATTTTAAACGCCGGTACGATAAAGGAGGCGCGATGATAACGGGGGAGCTATTAGGCTCGCTGGCGACATGGCTGGACACGCACCTGAACGGCACGGACAAGCGGTATACCCCATATCTTTCCGCGCGGAGCGTTCAGTAACTTTTCCATCGCCGGCGCCGCAAAATGGACGGGAAACATATCCGGCTTCAGGTTGACGGCGGAAAATGCGCTCTCCGGGCGGGGGATAAAAAAGCCCCCCGGCGTATAACAGCGGGGGGCTTTGACAAACAACAACGGGCGGTTACTTGTCCTTGAACCAATCCTTCAATCCGCCCTGATCCGGCTTCATCCCTTTCTGCCCTTCGTGCCAGTTGGCCGGGCAGACCTCGCCGTTTTTTTCAAGGTGTTGCAGCGCTTCCAACATGCGCAACGCCTCATCGGTGTTCCGGCCAAGGCCGAGCGCGTTCACCACCTGATGCTGCACCATGCCGTCTTTATCGATCAGGAACAGGCCGCGGAACGCGATGCCCGCGCCTTCGACCAGCACGTCGTAATCGGCCGCGATGGTTTTGTTGATGTCCGCCACCAGCGGATAGGTGACCCCTTTGATTCCGCCCTCTTTCACCGGGGTGTTCAGCCACGCGAGATGCGAAAATTTCGAGTCGACCGATACGCCGACAACTTCGCAGTTGCGTTTTTTGAAGTCGTCCAGCTTCGCCTGAAAAGCGTGAAGTTCGGTGGGGCAAACAAAGGTGAAGTCGAGCGGATAGAAGAACAACACCACGTATTTTCCCTTGAACTGCGAGAGGGTGAAGCTGTCGTCGAACTTGCCGTTTATGACGGCGGAGGCCTTGAAGTCGGGAGCTTTGCGTCCTGTCAATACTGCCATAATTTACTCCTTAGCTAAAAAATCAACTTTAAAACCATTTTACGGCTTTGCGGTGCAATGGAGGTATACGAGAGCCTTTATGCCTGTCGCCGGGACGGAATACAGCGGGGTTAGCCCGGCTGGTCAATCGCTATCGGCCATTTTTTCAAGCTTTGCGCGGTCGTAAATCTCCAGTTTTCTTCCTTTAATCTCAAGAATTTCCTCTTCCTTAAGCTTGCCCAGCGCCCGCACCGCCACCTCAAACGAGGTGCCAATGGATTCCGCCAATTCCTTGCGGGTAAGGAAAAGATCGACGTGGATAACGTTTCCTTTTTTGGTTCCCATCTGGTCGGCCATCAGCAACAGGAAGCGCGACAGGCGCCGAATGACCGACTGCACCGACATGCTGCCAAGGTGGGCGGTAAGCTGCCGCAGCCGCCCGCAGAGATCCATCATCACCTCCAGCGCGATTGTGGGATTGCCGGTAATGACCTTCAGCGCGTCCTGCCGCCGCATGACAACCGCCGTGCCGGCGCTCATCGCCTGACAGCTCGCCGGATACGGCTTGCCGTCGATCACCGCCACCAGCGCCACCGAATCTCCCGCCGAGTAAAGCCCCAAGATGGCCGATTTGCCGGAGGGGTACTCCTTGTATACCTTTACTTCCCCATCCTGGATAAACCAAAGGCTTTCGGGAGCCTCCCCTTCGCTGAAGAGAATATCCCCTTTTTCGAAGGATCGCTCATGCGCGATCGCCGCCAACGGCTTCAGGTCGCCGGGAGCAAGTTCCTGAAAGAGAGCCATCTTGGCAAGATCCATACATCTCCAAAAAAGAGGGCCGCCCCGCCCGGGGTTGACAAATATCATTGGACAGCAACAGCAATCATATTATCCTTAAACATCCGAAAATACAAAGCACGTTGAACAGTTAGGAGTTGCACACAAATGGATAGATACCCCCGCTTGTTTATATTGGCCGCCATCGGCTACCTGCTGACCGGCGTAGTGCTGGGAGTTGGCTTTACCGCGGGGGAACTGAACCCCGCCACGCTCCGTTTCGTCCACATCCACCTCAACCTGCTCGGTTTCATGGCGATGTTCATCTACGGCGTGGGCTACCACATCCTGCCGCGTTTCAACGCCGCGCCGGTGAAACATCCCGGGCTGATCGGCATGCATTTCTGGTTCGTTAACGCCGGACTTGTCGGGATGGGCCTTGCCGCCATGGCGGACGGGATGTACGGCACGGGACTGCCCCATGCCGCATTCCTCGCCGCCGGCATCCTCGAAACATTGGGGATTTTCATTTTCGCGTTTAACCTGATCCCGGTGTTGCTGCCGCCCTCCGCCCAGGCCGCGCCGATACCGGTTGCGGCCCCTACAGCCGCGCCGGCAAAGCCGGCGGCTCCCGCGGCGCCGGTCATCACGCCCGGCATGCGCGTCGTAGAGATTTTGGAAAAATTCCCAAGCCTGGAAGGCACGCTCATCGGTTGCGGATTCAAAACGCTCGCCATCCCGGCGGCGCGCGCCTCTTTCGCCAAAACCACCACGCTCGAGCAGGCCTGCCGCATCCACCGGCTGGACGCCGCCGAGATAGCGGAGAAGCTCAACGCGGTGTTGGCGGGGGGCAACGCCGCCGCGCCCCAGCCGGCCCCCGCGCGAAAAGCGGCGGAGCCCGCATCCAAGGGGGAAAAGATCAAGCGGGGCGACCACCCCACCGCCGCCACCCTCATCGGCTCGCTGCTGGAGGCGTACCCCGAAGTAAAACCGGTCTTTGAAAAAAACTACGGCGAAGGCTGTTTCTCCTGCGCGGGGCAGGCATTTGAAACCCTTGCGCAGACCGCCGACATGCATGGCATGAAGGTGGAAACCATACTGAACGAAATCAACCACGCCATCGACACGGCGAAAAAATAACAAGGAGAACGACCATGAGCCTGTTTTTAGGGCCGATTCATTATATGATGTTCGGCAAAATCAAAATAGCGGCCGACCGGAGCCGGATGATTATCGATACGTTCAGCGCAAAATACCCCGCTGAAACGGCCGAGACCGTGAAGGCCGCCGTGCCGGATGGCATCATCTCCTTTGAGGGGGTAACGCTGGAACAGCTGATCGGCGACAACCCGATCCACCAGTTCCTGCAAGGGCTGATCGACCGGATCGAGATAAACGAAGCGGCGCTGGTAACGGCGTTGCTCTACCGCTTTCCGGATGACGCGGAAGAGATGCTGGCGAAAGCGTTTTACGATCACGGGTTCAGCGTGGCGAAACAGGAACTGGCAAACAACCCGGCCGCCCCCGGTCAGGAGATGGCGTTATTCCAGAACATTATCGGCAAAAACTATCTGGAAGGAATGCCATGCGACTCCGTGAGCAGCTACCGCCGCACGGCGCCGGAAACGCTGGAAGTGACGCACTCCGATTGCCTGCACGGCCCCAAATGGGACGCCGCCGGCGCACCGGCGCATGTAATGTGCCGCCTGCTGGACCGGTGGGTGCTCGGCTGCGCGCAGGCCATAAACCCGAAGCTCACCCTCACCCGCGGTTCCACCATCGTGGATGGCGCGCGGGAATGCCGTTGCAGCATCGCCCTGCCGAATAATTAACCCGGTACAATAGAATCTGTTGTTGTCCCCTTAAAGGGGATACCCGCCCCGGATTGAAATTACATACCGGGGCTCCCTTGCCCGTAAGGGCCAAGTGGGGGAAGCTTGCCCCCTCCGGGGTCAACCACAAGGATGAATCCTGTGGTGCCAAACCGCCGGAAAACAAAAACGGCGGCGGGTTAAACACCCGCCGCCGTTTGTTTTTTGGATCAAATCAGAAATCGAGCTGCATCCGCAGGGCGAAAGCGGTAAATTCCCGCTTTTGCAGCCGCGGCAGATTGCTGTGCGACTGAATGTCCGCCGAAAGCCCCATCTTGGGCGTGGCCTGCCAGCGGTAGTACGCCTCGATCATCGACTGGTCGCCGGAGAGCGGACCGCCGAGCGAGGTCTCGAGGGCCGTCTTCACATCCGGCTTCATCTTGCCGGTGGCGTAGCCGATACCCACCGCGTCCGCCTCGCGGCTCCAAAGCGCGCCGGAGAATTGGAAACCGCCGGACATAATCGTCTCCAGCGGGTCGGTGCCAAGCGCGGCGCCGGTGTTATCGACGATCTGGAGCTTCTTGTCCTGCTGTGAATAGCGGAGAAATAACCCTATTTCATCCGAGAGATACTGGTCAAAGCTGGCTCCATAAGCAATGGCCGCTTTCATCTCACCGGTCACGATGTCGGCGCGGCTCCGTTCATCTTGCAGTACATAAAAACGGTAATTCCCCTGCTGGCCGTTGATTTTCGGGCGGATATTGAGCTGGCCGCCGATGTGGCCGCTATTTCCCATCTTGTTCGCTTCGCCGTTCGCCGCCATCAGGGTGATCTCGAACACCTCGACCGGTGTCAGTACCGCCATCACGCCGGTGGCGTAATACTGGCCGCTCTGCCCCAGCTCCGGATACAGCGCGCCCGGCGTCCGCACGAATGGACCTCCGATGAATTGAGTGGTCTCGGAGTTGGCGAATTCGTTCTTGTCCATCATGGCATGGCAATCCATGCGGCCCACCATCAGCATGACGGCATGATCGAAAAACATTCCCTCATAATAAGCCTGCGAAACGGTGAGGCCCTGCTGGCTGGCCCCGCCCGTATTCGCATAAGTCGTGGAATAGGCATCGTAGTTCGGGCGGAAGGTGCTGCCGCCGACTCTGCCCGTGAGGCCGTCCCCCATCCCCGCCTCCAGCGCGATAATCAGTTTCTGATCCGGCCCCACCTCGGCCTCGATGCCGATGTCGACGGAGTTGGTGAAATCAAGATTGTCGCCGCTGTTCGCATCCGCGGGGTCGCTGTTCCCGCTGGAGGTTTGAACGATGGTGGTGATGCCGCCGCCGATGGTCAGCGTATCGTACCATTTCGCCTCTTTTTCCTCTTCGGCAAAGGCCGGCGCCGCAAAAAGCAAAACGGCCAATATCGCTCCGGTTACGCGCTTAAACATACCCACTCTCCCCTCCTCCATAAAATGCGTTATTCCCCACGTGAATCGGCACAAGGATAATAGCATTGTTTCATTTCAGTTTCCTCCCCCGTTAAAACCGTGCGCCGCTACCGGCCGTCTTTCCCTTTTTTCATTTTCACCATGACCAAGGCAATGCCGATCCCGGCCCCAAAAGCCAGCAGCGTACCGGCAATGCCCGCCAGCAATCCCGACTTCTTCCCCATCGACGGCAACTGGTAATCCGGCATTACGGCGTGCGTCCAGACGGGTTGCCCCCCTTTTTCAAGGAACCCCTTGTCTTCGGCCACTTTTTCCAAACCATCGGGCGAGGATGAGGCGAAGGGGGAGATAAAGAGGGCCAGCGCGATGGCGGCCGCAAGTCCGCCGGCGATAAACAAACGGTAACCGGTATTCATGCCGGTTTCCCTTCGGCGGGAGCAAGCACCCCTTCCTCAATCAGGTCGGGGCGCACCGCCATCACCACCGAAATGACCGTGGTGGTGATGACCGCCTCGCCGATGCCGATGAGCGCGTGTACCCCCGCCATGGCGGACAACGCCACGGAAAGCTCCGAAGTGCCGGATAGCGCCAGCTCCATCGCGCAACAGGAAGCGGAAAGGACAATGGAAAACCACGATGCGGCGGCGGCGGCGATAAGGTACCAACCGCGGGTTTTGGGGCCGGCCGCTTTTACAACCCTGAAGGCGCCCCAGCCCCCCAAGCCGCCGGCAACCCCCATATTGAAAATATTGGCGCCGATAGCCGTGATGCCGCCATCGGCGAAAAGAAGGCACTGGATGATAAGCACCACCGCCATAACGAGGCAACCGTTAAGCGGCCCCAGCAACAGCGCCGCCATCAGGGCGCCGAGGAAATGCCCGCTGGTGCCGGCGGCCACCGGAAAGTTGAGCATCTGCGCGGCGAAAATGAACGCCGCCGCGGTACCCATGAGCGGCACCTGCTTTTCACCCATGGTTTTTCCCGCCCGCCTCACCGCGAGGGCGCAAACCGCGCCGGAAATGACAAACGTAACGGCGTTCACATGATTGCCAACAAACCCGTCGGGTATATGCATATTAAATATCCCTGATGAAGCATTATGATTCTGAATCTGTAACAACAAATATATATCAGCGGCCACCGTGGATAAAGCCATCCCGGCGTTATTATTTTCCCGGTTCGCCGCGGAAACCGCGGCGGCTGGCAACCGGCTGACTGGCCAACTAAAATGTGTTATTGTTGACGGCGGCGTCAACTGTGATGTTTCACGGGAGAGGGATCACGGCGCTGTTTCGCATCAAGGGGGATGGGACTCATAGTGCCCCTGTTTTTTAGGGAGAGTGGGAAATGAACGCTATAAGGAAAATCTATTGGGGCTTTGGGTTTCTCTGCCTAATGCTCATCGTGCTCAACGTCTTTGCAATTTACCAATCGGTCCGGGCCGCGGCGATTGCCGCACGGCTGGAAACCACGTCGAGCATGCGCGAGCTTTCAGCCTCCATGAAGCTGGAAGTGGTGCAGGTGCAGCAGTGGCTGACCGACATCAGCGCCACGCGCGCCGCGCCGGGACTGGATGACGGCTACAAAGAGGCGGAGGAATACGCCAAGCTCTTCCGCGAGCATAACGGCAAGATCAAACAGCTTTTCGCCGGCACCCCCACGGAAGAAACCCTGAAAAACCTCGACAAAACCTTTGAGGCCTATTACGACATGGGACGCGCAATGGCCGCCGCCTACATCAAGGACGGCCCCGCCGGGGGAAACAAGGCGATGGAACAGTTCGACCCCGCCGCCGCGAAGATGACCGACGAATTGGCGAATATTGAGGCTTTAGTGGAAAAAACAGCGGCGGAAGCGCGCGATGAATCCAACCGCGCGGCGGCGAATGCCAGAAACCTTTCCCTGCTTATTACCGCCGCCGCCGTGATCGGCTTCATCCTCGCCGTGATGCTGGCGTACTTTCTCTCCCGCTCCGTCACCCGTCCGATTACCGCCATGGTGGAGGCGATAAAAGAGGTCGCGCAAGGAGACTTCACGCGGGAAGTGCCGGTCACCAGCCGCGACGAGATCGGCGTGATGGGCGGGACCTTCAATGGCATGGTGGAAGAATTGCGCGGAATGTTCAAGGAGATTGGCGGAAGCTCCCGCGCGCTGGCGGCATCGGCGGAGGATCTCTCAGGCATATCCTCGCAGCTCGCCGCCAGTTCCGAGCAGATGTCGGCGCAGGCGGCGGGGGTGGCCGGCGCCACCGAACAGATGTCGTCGAACATCAACTCAATGGCCGCCGCGGTGGAAGAGGCGAGCGTGAACGCCAACGCCGTTTCCGGCACGTCGGAGCAGATGTCGGCGAATATGCGCTCCATCGCCTCATCGGTCGAAGAAATGTCGCACTCCATCCGCGAGGTGGCCAAGAACGCCGACGAAACATCCCAAGTCGCCGGCGAGGCCATGGGCCTGTCGCAAAACGCCAGCAACACCATGCAGACGCTGGGCGCGGCGGCCAACGAGATCGGCAAGGTGACGGCAATGATCAAACGGATCGCGGAGCAGACGAACCTGCTGGCGCTGAACGCCACCATCGAGGCCGCCAGCGCGGGCGAAGCGGGCCGGGGTTTCGCGGTGGTGGCCAACGAGATAAAAGAGCTGGCGAACCAGAGCGCGAGGGCGGCCGAAGAAATCGCGGCGAAGATCGAGGGGGTGCGGGGAAGCGCCACCGGAGCGGTGAAAGTGATCTCCGACGTGTCGGGCATCATCGGGAAAATCAACACATCCGTGGAAAGCATCACCACCGCGATGAACCAGCAGACGGCGGCGGCGACCGAGATATCCCGCAACGTGGCGGAAGTCAGCAAAGGAGCGGTTGACATCGCCGTTTCGATAGCCGAAGTCGCCAAGGGAACGACGGAGATAAGCCGGAACTCCGGCGAGGCGGCGCGCGGCGCCAACGATGTTTCCTCGAACATCCAGGGGATTTCCAAGGCGGTGCAGGACAACAACGCCGGAATAAGGCGGATCAACTCGTCTTCCACCGAACTGGCGAAGGTTTCGTCCGGCTTGCAGGCGATGGTCTCCCGCTTTAAGGTGGAAACCGGCGGCGGCATCCGCAAGGAAATAATATTGCGCAAAAATGCGGGGTAAATGGATAGGTCTGTCTTTTTAAGGGAGTGGGGAATGAACGCCATAAAAAAAATCTATTGGGGCTTCGGGCTGCTGCTTCTGTTGCTGGTCGCGCTCAGCGGCATTTCCATTTATCAGGCGATGCGCTCGGCCGTGCTGACCGCCAGGATGGATGCCGCCTCGCAGCGGCGCGAACTTTCCGATGACATGAAGCTGGACGTGGTGCAGGTACAGCAGTGGCTGACCGATATTTCGGCCACGCGCGGCGCCGAAGGGTTTGACGACGGCTACAAAGAGGCGGAGGAATACGCCAAGCTCTTCCGCGAACACAGCGGCAAGCTCAAGCGGCTCTTCGCCGGCTCCCCCACCGAAGAAAAGCTGAAAAGCGTGGACCGGGCCTTTGAGGATTTCTACACCCTCGGGCGCACGATGGCCGGCACCTACGTCAAGCAGGGGCCGGACGAAGGCAACAAAATGATGGGACAGTTCGACCCGGTCGCCGAAAAGCTGGCCTCCGAAATGGAGGAAACCGTCCAGCAGGTGAACAAGGATTTCGACGAAACGCTGGCGCAACTGGAGACGGCGGCCCAAACCAGCAAACTGATGGGGTTCGCCGCGGCGGCGGCAGGCATTCTGTTGGGCGCGGGCATCGCCATCTACATCGCCACCGATACGCGGCGGCGGATGACCGCCATCACCGAGAACCTCGGGGCCAGCAGCGAGCAGGTGAGCAGCGCGGCGGGGCAACTCTCCGGCGCCAGCCAAACGCTGGCGAGTTCGTCCACCGAGCAGGCGGCCTCGCTGGAGGAAACCAGCGCCACCATGGAGGAGATCGCGGCGATGGCGAAAAATAACGCCGAAAACACGATGCGGGCGAAAAAACTCACCGACGGCTGCATCGCCTCCATTCAGAACAACGATGTTTCCATCAGCCGGATGGTCACCGCCATGAAGGATATCCGCAACTCAAGCGAGGCCATCAGCAAAATAATAAAAACCATCGATGAAATATCGTTCCAGACCAACCTGCTGGCGCTCAATGCCGCCGTGGAGGCGGCACGCGCCGGGGAGCACGGCAAGGGATTCGCCGTGGTGGCCGAAGAGGTGCGCAACCTGGCGCAGCGCGCCTCGGTCGCCGCGAAGGAAACCGAAGCGCTTATTGCCGGCGCCATGGCGGCAACGCACGGCGGGGAGACGCTGGTGACCGAGGTGGCGGGCGTCTTCCGCGGTCTAGCCGGGAGCATTACCGAAATAAACACGCTAGTGACCGAAATAACCTCCGCCTCCGGCGAGCAAGCCAAAGGGGTGGATCAAGTGAATGTGGCAATACAGCAGATCAACGGCACCACCCAGCAAAACGCCAGCAGCAGCGAGGAGGCGGCATCGGCCAGCGAGGAGCTTAACGCGCAGGCGGACACCCTGCGGGAAGTGGTTGACAGCCTGTCGACGCTGGTCGGACTGGATCAGGCCCGCGCCGCCACGGCCGCGCGGCCGGCGTTGACGGCCCCGAGGGGCGCATAGGGGCTATTCGGCCGGCTCGATGCTGAAAGCGAGCGGAAAGCCGTGCGCCTTCGCGTGGCCATGCGCCTGCCCCACCTTAAACTCGGCGTGTTCCAGCGGCATGATCGCCACCACCGCCACCCCCTGATTGTGGGCCGCCGTCATGACCTCCAGCGCGCGGGCGCGATCCGACAGGAAAAACCGCAGCAACGTCTCCACCACGAAATCCATCGGGGTGATTTCGTCATTGTGCAACAGCACCTTGTATGGGGGGATGACGGAAAGCTCGGCGAGCGCCTCATCGGCGGGCGACGGACGCTCTTTCGGATTAGGCCCTTCCATGCAGGCTCCCGCCGTGCAGTTCATACACCGTGTCCATCATGGCGGCCAGCCGCATATTGTGCGTCACGATCACGGCGGCGATGCCCCGCTCCTTCACCATGTTTTTTAAAAGCCCGAAGACCTCTTCGGCGGTGGTCTCGTCCAGATTGCCGGTCGGCTCGTCCGCCAATAGCGCCTTCGGATCGTTCATCAACGCCCGTATGATCGCCACGCGCTGCTGCTCGCCGCCGGAAAGCTTGCCCGGGCGGTGGGCCATCCGCTCCGAAAGCCCCACCGCCCCGAAAAGCCCCTCGGCCTTTTCGCGCGCCAGCCGCGGGTCGTGCCGCGCGATCATCGCCGGCATCAGCACGTTTTCCAGCGCGGTGAACTCCGGCAACAGGTGGTGGAACTGGAACACAAATCCGATATTGCCGCCGCGCATGCCGCTGCGGCGGTCGTCATCCATCGCGAAAAGATCCTCCCCCGCAACCGTCACGCGGCCGGCGTCGGGCCGGTCGAGGCCGCCCAGGATGTGCAACAGCGTCGATTTGCCGGTGCCGGAAGCCCCCACCACCCCCGCCAGTTCCCCGGCGCGCACGGCAAGGTCAAGCCCGCGCAAAACCTCTATTCTGCGCGAATCGAAAACGTAGCTCCGGGCCAGCCCCTCGGCGAAAAGCATCGCTTGATCGTCCATAGCTTCTACTTTAACCCAAAATGGCGGCGCGGGAGAATCTACAATAGCCAACTGAACGCAAAAAACCCGAGCGCCAGCGACAGCGGTATCTGGAAACGCTCTTCGTATACGGTGAAGCGGGTATCGGCTATCGCCCCCTTTTCTTCTTTCTCTATCGCCGCAATGACCGGGCCGATATCGAGTCCGGCGGCGGAAGCGGTATATCCCCCTCCCCCCGCCGCCGCCATGCCGCGCAGCGCCGCGTCGTTCAAACGGGTGAAGACGGTGTTCCCCGCGCGGTCTTTCTTATAGCCCAGCAGCTCCCCCCGCGGGCCGCGCAGCGGTATCGGCGTCCCTTGCGCGCCGCCGATGCCGACGGTGTACAGCTTGGTACCTCGCGCCGCCGCCGCTTTCGCCGCCGCCAGCGGATCCCCTTCGTGATCCTCGCCGTCGGTGATGAGCACGATGATGCGCGATTTTGCCTCGCTGTTTTGCATCGCGGCGGATGCTTTGCGCAACGCCCCGGCGATGTCGGTGCCGCCGGCCGCGGCGGCGTTGTACGTCACCGAGCCGAGGAACATCCGGAAGGTATCGGCATCCAGCGTGAGCGGGCACTCCACCGCCGAATCCCCGGCGAAGACCACCAGCCCCAGCCGGTTCCCCTCCAACGCGCGGGAAAGCCGCTCGATCTCCCTTTTCGCCACCGTCAGCCGGTTCGGCGCCACGTCCTCCGCCGCCATGCTGTACGAAGTGTCCAGGGCCACCATCACATCCACCCCCGTCCGCTTCACTTCCACCGGATGCGCGCCGGTCTGCGGACGGGCAAGCGCCACGGCCAACAACGCGATGCCGAGCAGGAACAGGACGGGCCGCGCGGCCGCGCGCCACCCGCCGCGCATATCCCGCACGATCCCCCCCCAGAGCTTTGGATCGGCGAACCGGCGCAGCCGCCGCCGCGCGGCCGTGCCGGACCACGCATACCCCGCGGCGATCAGCGGCAACAGCCAGAGCAGCCAGAGAAATTCCACCGCCCCCCACTTCATGACGGCAGGCTCCGCAGCGCGCTTTTTTCCAAAATCCACTGCGACAGGATCAGCAGCAGCGCCAGCCCGGCGAACAAACCGAACCGTTCGGTGTATTGGTGATAGACCGTGCTTGCAAGATCGCTTTTTTCCAGCCGGTCGATTTCGGCGTAGATGCCGGCAAGCTCCCGCCCGTTTTGCGCGCTGAAGTAGCGGCCGCCGGTTGTTGCGGCGATGTTTTGCAGCAACGTATCGTCGATATCGCTCTGCACCGGTATCGAGCGGCGGCCAAACACCGGGTCGTCCACCATCACGTTGAATACCCCCCGCGTGCCGACGCCGATGGTGTAAACCTTCACCCCTTCGGCGGCGGCCAGCCCGGCCGCCGTTTCGGGATCGATGATTCCCCGGTTGTTCATGCCGTCGGTAAGCAGCACCACGATCTTGCTTTTCGCGGTGGACGTCTTGAGGCGGTTCACGGCGGTGGCGATGGCCATGCCGATGGCGGTGCCGTCCTCCACCATCCCGCTGCGCAGCGGCGCGATAAAACTTTCCAGCGACGCGTAGTCGAGCGTGAGCGGGCACTGCGTGAAGCTGGTGCCGGCGAACGCCACCAGCCCGATCCGGTCGTTCTTCCGGTTGGCGATAAAACGGCGCATCGCATCTTTCGCCGCCTCAAGGCGGGTGGGATTCATGTCGGTGATGTCCATGCTGGTGGAGGTGTCGACCGCCAGCATGATGTCAATCCCCGCGGCGTGAATTTCGCCACGCCCCGCGCCGCTCTGCGGCCGCGCCAGCGCCACGATCAACAGCGCCGCCGCCGCGACGCGCAGCGCAAACGGCAGGCCGCGCAACCGCACCGCGGCGGGGGGCGGAAATTCCTTCAGCGCCGCCGCGCCGGGAAAGGCTATGGCCGGTTCAATCCGTTTGCCCCTTCCGCGCCGCCACACCCACAGCGGCAGCGCGAAAAGGAGCAGCAGCAAAAGCGGGTCTTCAAATCTCATCGCTCACCTATCATGCCATGTACTGTTGTTGCGAGCAAATAGAAATGTCCGGTTTTGGAGCACATTACTTGTCCGGTTTTCCAAAATTACCTTAGCCGTGATTCTTTTTCAAGCGGCCTTCTTTTTTGTCTGTTTTACCTCCTTTCCCGTTACGTCGTAAAGCG
>JACRGQ010000046.1 GCA_016217735.1 Nitrospinota bacterium | reverse complement strand
TGCGTGACCTGCGAAAGGATGAGGCTGTAGGGGCCGTCCGCCACGTCGGAGGCTATCTCCACCCCCCGGTTTATCGGGCCGGGGTGCATTATCAGCACGTCGGGCCGCGCGCGTTTCAGCACCTTCGCCGAGAGGCAGAAGTGCTCGCTGTATTCCCGCAGGCTGGGGAACAGCCCCTGCTGCATCCGCTCGGTCTGGATGCGGAGCATCATCACCACGTCCTTGTCCGCCACCGCCGCGCGGATGTCGTGCGTCACCTCCACCCCCAGCGCGTTCACGCCGTGGGGGAGCAGCGTGGGGGGGGCGCACACGGTCACCTCGGCCCCGAACATCTTCAGCGCGTTGATGTTGCTGCGCGCCACGCGGCTGTGCAGGATGTCGCCGACGATGGCGACCTTGAGGTTTTCCACCGTCCCTTTTTTCTCGTGGATGGTCATGAGGTCCAGCAGCGCCTGCGTGGGATGCGCGTTGGCGCCGTCGCCGCCGTTGATGACGGAGCAGCCGGCGATTGTCGCGGCGTAGGCCGGCGCGCCGGGACTGCCGTGGCGGACCACGATGGCGTCCGGCTTCATGGCGGCGATGTTCAGCACCGTGTCCTTGAACGTTTCGCCTTTGGTCACGCTGCTGGAACTGGTGGAGATGTTGATCACGTCCGCCGAGAGCCGCTTTCCGGCGATCTCGAACGAGGTGCGGGTGCGGGTGCTCGGCTCGTAGAAGAGGTTGACGATGGTTTTGCCGCGCAGGGTGGGAACCTTTTTTATCTCGCGTTCGGAAACGTCCTTGAACTTGTAGGCGGTGTTGAGCAGCCCCATGATCTCGTCCGCCGTGAGGTCGGCTATCTGGAGCAGGTGCCGCCCCCTGAATTTTTTCTCCACCGTCTCCATCAGGCGCCCTCCACCACGGCGAGGTCTTCGCCGTCGGTTTCGGAAAGTTTCACCCGCACCCGCTCGCCGCGGGCGGTGGGGATGTTTTTGCCGATGTAGTCGGGGCGTATCGGCAGCTCGCGGTGGCCGCGGTCCAGCAAAACGGCCAGTTGGATGCGCCCCGGGCGGCCGATATCCATCACCGCGTCGATGGCGGCGCGGATGGAGCGGCCGGTGAAGAGAACGTCGTCCACCAGGATGAGCGTCTTGCCGTTGATGTCGTGGCTGATGTCGGTGCGGCCGGCGTTGAGGTCCGGCCCCTTGCTCTGGATGTCGTCGCGGTAGAAGGTGATGTCCAGGCCGCCGCACGGCACGTCGACGCCGGTGATGGTTTTTATCTTGTCGGCCAGGCGGCGGGCCAGCGGCGCGCCGCGGGTGATGATGCCCGCGAGGATGATCTGGGAACAGTCGGGATTTTTTTCGGTGATCTCGTGGGCCATCCGGGCCAGTGTGCGGCCCATCTCCGGCGCGGAAAGAACGGTCTTGGCGGCGGGGGTCATGGCCGCGCTCCGGCGGCCCGTCGTGGGGCGGTGTGCATCGTGGTCTCCTTTTGTGGGCCTCTCGGAACCCGTTTAAAAAGGTTTTTAATTTATCTGAGGGCAAATTTTATCAGCTTTGCCGCGCACGGGCAACGGAAAGCATGGAGAAATTTTTTGCGCATCCGCAACCCGCTGAAAAATATGCTTGGTAGGTACACAATTCATTGTGTACATTGCCGCGTAGCGGCAACCTGTCGGCCGCGGGCCGATGACACGCAGGAATGCGTGTCCTACCAAAATCGCGCAAAAAAAAGGGGGCGGTTGCCCGCCCCCACGTGATGGCGTTGCGCCTTACGGCATTTTGAAGTAGACGATATCTCCCGGCGTGGTGGTGGTGGGGTTGTAACCGGCCACCGACTGGCCGTCCAACACCCCCTGCATGTCGATGATGGCGATGTGGGTGCCGCTGCCGCTTGCCCAGAGGGCCAGCGCGGTCTGCGTGGTATAGGTCGGGTGACCCGAAGGGGTCAGATAGGCCCCCGCGCCGTGCGGATCGTAACTGCCGTACCAGGAAACGGTCGCCGAGGTATTATCCGCGGCCGACGGCATGCTGACCGGTGTGGTGGTGACGGAAGAAAAGCCGAGCGTGGTTGCCGGGTCGGCAAGCTTGCCGACGACGAACGTGGTGCCGCCGTAACCCTTCCCCATGAAGACGAGGTGCTTCGTGCTTTCGATGGCGAGGTTGGTGTATTTGCTGAAAGTGGTGATCCGGCTGACCGCGGTGGAGGGAAGCGTGTAGCTGTAGTAGCCGTTGGCGTCCAGCGTTGTGCCGA
Organism: Nitrospinota bacterium; assembly: GCA_016217735.1. Taxonomy (NCBI): domain Bacteria; kingdom Pseudomonadati; phylum Nitrospinota; species Nitrospinota bacterium. The sequence goes on along the minus strand of JACRGQ010000046.1, from coordinate 54,700 downwards.
GCGTCAGCTTCGAAAGGTCGACGAACGTCGTCCCGGTTCCTTCGTCGGCCAGCACCGCCACATGGTAGACGGTATCGACGGCGATGTGGTCGATGTAGCTGGAAACGGTAAAGAGCGCCTTGGTGGCGGTATCGGGGATGTACATGTTGCCGGTGGCCACATCCACCAGTTCCAGCGCGTTGCCGTTGGTGGAAGAATATTTCCCGCCGGTGAGGATCAGGGAGCGGCTGGTTCCGCCCAGCGTGATGGCCGGCTCGTAGCCGAAGTTCTCGTTGATCTCCACGCCGCCCTTGTTCGCCCCGCCGGCGATGGCGACGGACTTTATCTCGCGCACCTTCGCGGGGGCGGTGGAGGTTGCATAGTCGATGATCTCGAAACCGTCGCCGGTCGCCGCGACGGCGTATTTCCTGGTGGTATCCATGACCACGCCGGGGATCAGGGCGCTGCCGCCGCTCCACGAACCGGTGGTGACGGTGGCGGTGTCATAGGCCGCCACTTCCGTGGCGGTGGAAAGCTTGAAGAACGAGATGGAGGTGCTGGTATAGCTGTAGGCCAGCCCCAAATCGTTCGCCGGGTCCACCGAGGTGCCGTTCACCGGCGCGGCGGCGGCCGCCGCGGTTTTAAGCGTGGTGGTGATTTTGGTGGCCGATATGGATGTCACCGAAAGCGCTCCGACGGCCGTGCCGGTGTTGGGGAGCGTTACCAGCGATGCCTGGCTGCTGCCGGCCGTTACGCTGGCGGCTGCCGTCGGCGTGACCGCGTAGGTTGCGCCGTTATTCGAGTAAACCGCCGTGGAGCCGGAGCTTGACGCCGAACTGCCTACGGTTGCGGTCGTAGTTGTGGTGGTCGTGGTGGTGGTTGCCGCCGCTCCGCCGCCACCGCCGCACGAGGCCAAAAGGCCAACGGTTCCGATAACCGCCAGCGCCATGATAAATCCATTACGAATCTTCTTCATTTACACCCTCCTTAATATTTCGGGACCGCTAAACTTTACGATTACAGGAAATAGCTGCTTCATCCCCCCCCGGTTCGCATAATTATCATCCTTAATAGGCTCGTTACGCAATACCCCTAAAGGGTTATTTTTTGGCGGGTACACAATTCGGGAGGCGCGGAAGGATTTTTACAATCCGCGCCGGATGTGGCCTATAGGCCATCATGGGTACATCGGCCCGTGGGCCGACAGGCCTGGCGCATTGCGCCAATGTACACATTGAAATGTGTACACCTACCGGCCGTATTGGCAAAAGAGGCGGTTCTTTGCGACAATGGCGCTATATGAGACTTGGAGCCATGCCCCCAATTGCCGCCGCATTTTTATTCCGCCGCTCCCCCAGGACGGCAAATTAGCCTCGGCGCGCCGCGCCGGCTTTGACGGTATAATCTTCCGCATGACCCGCAAACGTCTCTTCATCATCGACGCCGCCGGTTTTTACTACCGCGCCTTCTACGGCCTGCGGCTCCACCTCTCCGCGCCGGACGGCACCCCCACCAACGCCGTCTACGCGTTTAACCGGATGCTGGCGAAAATCATGAAGGAGGAAAAACCCGACCTGCTGGTGGTGGCGCTGGATTCGAAGGGAAAAACTTTCCGCCACGAACTGTACGCGGACTACAAGGCGAACCGGCAGGCGATGCCCGAAGAGCTTGCCGTCCAGATACCGCTTATCGAACAGCTCATCGACGCCTATAACCTGCCGGTGCTCAAGCGGCAGGGCCTCGAAGCGGACGACCTGATAGGCCACGCCGCCCTGCACGCGGCCGATGCGGGGTACAGCGTCACCATTTTCAGCGGCGACAAGGATTTGATGCAGCTCGTCGGCGGGCATATCGCCATGTTCGACCCGATAAAGGAAAAGCCGATCGGCCCCGCCGAGGTGAAGGAAAAATTCGGCGTCGCCCCGCCGCAGGTGGCCGATGTGCTGGCGTTGATGGGGGACAGCTCCGACAATATCCCCGGCGTGCCGGGCATCGGCGAAAAAACGGCGCAGGCGCTCATCGCCGAATATCGCAGCGTGGAAAACCTGCTGGCGCACGCCGCCGGCATCAAGAAACCGAAGCTGAAGGCGGCGCTGACCGAACACGCCGATACCGCCCGCCTCTGCAAGGTGTTGGCCACCGTCAAAACCGATCTCGACCTGCCGCTGGACTACGAGGCATGGCATCAGGGGGAGCCGGATACCGCGCGGCTGGCCGCGCTGTTTGAAAAACTCGGCTTCAAGACATTTCTTGCTGAATTGGGGCAAACGTCCGCTCCGGCCGCCGGAAGGGAAACCCCGGTTCCGTCTCAAAAAGAAATCGCAAAACATTACCAAACCATCTATACGGAGGATGAACTTGCGGCGGCGGCCGCCGTCCTCAAGCACAGCGGCGGATTCGCGGTGGATACCGAAACCACATCCACAAACCCGGTGGACGCGGCGCTGGTGGGCATTTCCCTGTGCGCCAAAGAGGGAGAGGCGTGGTACCTGCCGCTGGCGCACGATTACCTCGGCGCTCCCGCGCAGCTGCCGAAGGGGGCGGCGCTGAAAATGCTCAAACCGCTGTTGGAGGATGCCGCCATCCCCAAGTACGGCCAGAACCTGAAATACGACATCACCGTGCTGGCGGGCGAAGGAATTTCCGTGAACCCCGTCGGGTTCGATACGATGGTCGCCTCCTACCTCACCGCGCCGGAAGAGCGGCGGCACGGCCTTTCATACCTCGCCCAAAAATATCTTGGGCTCGCCATGATTGAATACGCCGATGTGGCCGGCAAGGGGGCCAAGCAGGTGACGTTCAACCAGGTATCCATCGACCGCGCCGCCGAATACTCCGCCGAGGATGCCGACATGGCGTACCGCCTCACCGGCATGCTGAAAGCGGAGATCGAGGCGCACGGGCTGAACGACCTCTACTACACCATCGAACAGCCGCTTATCGGCGTGCTGGCGCAAATGGAGCAAAACGGCATAAAACTGGACGTCCCCCTCATGAAGGGCTATTCCCGCACGCTGGAAAAAAAACTCAAGGCCCTCGAAAAGGATATTCACGCCGCCGCGGGGGAGGAATTCAACATCGCCTCCCCCAAGCAGCTCTCCGCCATCCTGTTCGATAAATTGGGGCTGGCGAAGCAGCGCAAGACCAAGACCGGCAGCTCCACCGACCAGGCGGCGCTGGAAACGCTGGCGATGGAGCACCCCCTGCCGGCGCTGATGCTGCGCCACCGCGTGTTGAGCAAGCTCAAGTCCACCTACGTCGATCCGCTCCCCGAAATGGTTTCGGCCAAGACGGGGCGCATCCACACCTCGTTCAATCAGGCGGCAACCGCCACGGGGCGCCTGAGCTCCTCCGACCCGAACCTGCAAAACATCCCGGTGCGCACGGAGGAGGGGCGGGAGATACGCCGCGCGTTCGTGGCGGAAAAGGGATGCCTTCTGATTTCCGCCGATTACTCGCAGATAGAGCTGCGGATTCTGGCGCACCTGAGCGGCGATGCGCTGCTCACCGAATCGTTCAAAAACGACGAGGACGTCCACACGAGAACGGCCCGCGAGATATTCGGGGCCATCGGCGGCGCGTCCCCCGAAATGCGGCGCGCGGCCAAGGCGGTGAATTTCGGCATCATCTACGGGCAGACCGCCTTCGGGCTTGCGCGGGAGCTGGCGGTTTCCCGGCGCGAGGCGCAAGGGTATATCGACGGCTATTTCGCCCGCTACCGCGGCGTGCGGGAATTCATCGACGCCGCCATCAAGAAGGCCCACAAAGAGCGGATGGTCCGCACCATGTACGGCCGCAAGCGTTCGTTTCCCGATATCGGGTCGGTTAACCGCGCCGTGCGTGAAATGGCGGAGCGGATGGCGGTGAACACCGTGGTGCAGGGCTCGGCCGCCGACCTCATCAAAAAGGCGATGCTGGACATCGCCCCCCGGCTGGCCGCGCTGCACGCCAAAATGCTGCTGCAAGTGCATGACGAGCTGATCTTCGAAGCGCCGGAAAAAAACATTGAAAAGGTCAAAAAGGCGGTGCGGGAACTGATGGAAAAAGCCGCGCCGCTTTCGGTGCCGCTGAAGGTGAGCGTGGAATCGGCCCCCAACTGGGGCGACATGCACTAGCCGCCCGCGCGGCGGGGTCAGGCGTTGTCGGGGTTTTTTATCGCCTGTTTCCTGGCGGCGCGCTGATACCCGTCTATGAAAAAGTTGATCGAGCGGCGCACCACCTCGGACTGCGACAGCCCCAACTGCTCCGATACTTTCCGCAGCGGGTGAAGCTGCTCCGACTCAAGGTGAAACGTCCGGGCCACCATCTCCTTCTTCCGCAACCCCTGAAACATCTCCATTTTGTCCATGCCGGCCTCCCCCGCTATTTCCATGAATATGTAAAACCGGCGCGGCCAATGCCGCCGCGCGCCATAGGTGAACTAATTTATACCATAAGATAGGCAATATTGAAATGGGCGGCGGCGGGCGCGGAACGGGGTCAGAACATCTCGTCCGAAAGCGCCCCCACGTGCTCGATCCGGACGAGGGCGAGGCCCGCGATGTTCTTCACATCGCCGGCGCCGGTTTTGGGGATGAAGGCGGTGGCCATGCCCATCCGCGCCGCTTCCTTGAGCCGCTGTTGCAGCGAGGCGACGGGGCGGATCTCCCCGCCCAGCCCCACCTCGCCGATGAAGACGGAGCGTTGTTGCGCCGGACGGTTGCGGTAGCTCCCCAGCAGGGCGGCGGCGAGCGCCAGGTCGGCGCCGGGGTCGTCCACCCGCACCCCTCCGGCGGCGGAGACATAAATATCCTCGCCGTCCAGCATGACGCCGGCCCGTTTTTGCAGGATGGCGGCCATCAGGATGATCCGGTTGTAATCGAATCCCACGACGGTGCGGCGCGGATTGCCGAAGGTGGTGCCGGTGACCAGCGCCTGCAGTTCCACCAATATGGGGCGCGTGCCGGAAAGGGTGCAGGCGATCACCGAGCCGCTGACCGCTTCCGACGCGGGGGAGATGAATATGCCGCTCGGATCCTTCACCTCGCGCAGCCCCTCGCCGCGCATCTCGAACACGCCGATCTCGTGCGTGGAGCCGAAGCGGTTCTTCACCGAGCGGAGGATGCGGAAATAGTGGTCGCGGTCCCCTTCGAAATAAAGCACGGTGTCCACCATATGCTCCAGCACGCGCGGACCGGCGATGGCTCCTTCTTTGGTGACGTGGCCGACCAGAAAGGCCGGGATGCCCGACCGCTTGCAGGCCTGCATGATGAGGGCGGCCGATTCGCGCAGTTGCCCCACGCTTCCCGGCGCGGCCCCCAGCAGGGATGTGTAAACGGTCTGGATGGAATCGATGATGACCAGCGCCGGTTTCAGCGTTTCGATCTGGGCCACGATGGTCTCGACGTTCGTTTCGGGATATACCAGCAGCGGCGCGTTGCCGATGCCAAGCCGGTCGGCCCGCATCTTTATCTGCGCGGCCGATTCCTCGCCGCTGACGTAAAGCACCGCGCCCTTGAGCGCGATGGTGCCGCAGAGTTGCAGCAACAGCGTCGATTTGCCGATGCCGGGGTCGCCCCCGATCAGCACCAGCGAGCCGGGAACGATGCCGCCCCCCAGCACCCGGTCCATCTCCTCCATGCCGGTCGGCAGGCGCGTCCCCTCGCTGAGCGGCACGGATGCCAGCGGCTGGGGGCGGCTCCCCTCTTCCGCCAGTCCCCGCCGGGTTTTCAACCCCTCCGGTTTCACCGTCTCTTCAACCAGCGTGTTCCAATCGCCGCAATCGGGGCAGCGCCCCACCCATTTCGGCTGGCGCCCGCCGCAGTTTTGGCAGGCGTATGCGGTTTTAGGTTTTTTCACCGCGCCCCCCGCCACTGGCCGCTGAAAATGCCCCAGTGGATCGCGGCGCGGTAGAGGAACGGATACCAGAGGTATTGCGGCTTGCGTTTGGCGATGCAGTAACCGATATCTCCCGCCAATTCGCGCAGGGCGGCGGCCAATTCGGCAACCAGGCCGTGCGCCTTGCCCGCCGCCGCGCGGTCGGCCCCGAAGGCGCGCGCGTTGTGCAGCACCTCTTTCAGCGGGAGAAAGCTGTCCTGCATGGCGATGGCTTCCGGCACATAGACCGGCGCAACGCCGTTGCGCCAGCACCAGACGGCCGCGGGGTCGTGTACCGCCTCTTCCGGGAACGGTTTGGCCAGCAGCGCGGCGCGGCTGATGGCGCACTGGTCGATGGTGAGCGCCGCCGACGCGCCCCGCTGCGGGTAGCGCCTGCGAAGGTCTTCGATGATGAAGTAGTTGCCGCCGGGCGCGGTGATGTTCCGCCCGAAGGCGGCGTCGGCCCCGTGCGCCAATGGCGCGGTGAGCCGCTTCAGCCAGTGATCGTGCGTGGGGAGCACCCGGTCGGTGAAGAAAACGATATGGTCGTTTTCCAGGCCGCGCACAACCTCGTTGAGCCGCGCGCCGAGGGCGGGCGCGTCATCGCGGATGAGCGTTACCGCCGCCTTCGCCATCGCCGGGAGGATTTTCGCCGCGCCGCGGCTCCGGTCGATGATCGCCAGATCAAAGCCCCCTGCCTGCCGGTGCATGATGCTCCAGATGTCGGGGGAGTGGAATTTTCCGTCGGGGGGGAGAATCAGCACCGCCGCCGGTTTTTTTTGGGTCTCGGATGTCATAGCGTTATTGATTATCAGTCACGCCGCCGCATTTCACAACCGGCGAAAAAAGCCACTCCTGTCGTCCTGAGCCGGAGGCGAGGGAGCGGCGGAACAAAAAAGCGGCGGCGAAGCTTGCGGAGCCAGCCGCGTACAAGCCGCCGCGGAAATGCCCTTCAAGGGCGAAGGATCACTTTCCGGAAAGAGATTCTTCGCTACGCTCAGAATGACATGCATAAATAGTTTTTCATCAGCCCGCTAAAGGGGGAGCAGACGTTTTCCCTGGTGCGCGGGCGGGATTTTCCGCGCCACCGGAAACCGGAAACAGGTCAGCGGGTGGAGACTTCCTTCCACCAGTTCGGGGTGGCGGAAACCACTTCGCCGGATTGCTGTATCTGGTTGGCGAGGTCGAGCGATGCCTGGCCGGGAGCGCTCTTGATCGCGTACCAGTTTTCGCCGATGGCGAGCTTTTTATCGACCGCCAGCCCCTTGGCGGCGGCCCAGCCGTTCACCTGCGCGGCGGTCCAGCCCGCCTTGAAATTCACCAGCACCCCGCCCGGCAGCGCCATCAAGCGTCCGGCGGCGGAGCCCCCTTCGTGGAACACCGGCGAAATGGACGCCTTCGGGGCGGCGCTTGCCGCCGCCTTGTACGAGCCGGGCTGCACGCGGTATATCGTCGCGCCGCCGCCGCTTTTTGCGGATTGCGCGCCGGGGATGGCCGATTTCACGGCGTTCGGCGTTTGTCCGAACTCCGCCACCAGCGTATCGTCCAGCAGGAGCGCGCGTTGCCGCCCGCCGTCATAATAAAAATTTCCCGCCGGGCCGGCGGCCAGGGCGAAGGAAACGGAGAGGGCGCAGAACGCCAGCGCCGTCAATGTCATTTTCACGGTCATTGCCTGTTTCATGGCTTCAAATCCTTTATATGTTGTGTTCATGCCCCGCCTCAGTGTCCGTAGACCGCTATGTTCCAGGAGGTGAGGTTCCCGGTGTCGGCCACCAAACCGTCGCTGACCGAAAGCGTCCATGTGCCGTCGGCGGCTTCGTTGACGAGCCGCGCCACGCCGAACCGGAATCCGCCGTTGAGCAGATTGCCGCAAGCGACGGCGACGCTGTTGGCGGTGCAGCCATGCGGCAGGGTCAGCGTGCTGATGGTTCCCGCCGGACTGGTGAGGGTGATTTTCAGGTCGCCGAATTGAAGGTGATTGCTGTCCACCGTTACTTCGACGAACTCTATTTTGGAAATGCCGCTGCTTGCCAGCGTAATGGCGCTGGTGGTGACGGCGCCGTACACGGCGGAGGTGGTGCCGGTGCCGTCGGCGATTGCGGCGGCGGTGATGTTGCTCCCCGCTTTGGATACGAGTGTGGTGGCTCCCCCCACGCTGGTCCAGCCGAGCGCGGCGTTTACCGCTGCTTGCGCGTCGACTGCGCCGTAGCCGTATTTTTCGTTGATGTGCAGCGGGGTGGCCGCGCCGTTGACGCCCCACCCGGCGTCGGTGGCGTCGTTCTTGCGGGCGGTGGTGGCCAGGATTATCCGCACGTCGCGGAAGGTGAGGGCGGGGTTGGCCTCAAGAATCAGCGCCACGGCGCCGCTCACTTCGGGCGTCGCCCCCGATGTGCCGTTCATGCACTTGGTGTAGCTGGTGTCGGTATAGTCGCTGACGCCCGCGGTGGCCGCGGTGTTTGACCCCGCCGCGCCGGTGATGTCGGTGGTGGTGAGGGTGTGGGTGGAGCAAAATTCGCCGCCGTATGCGCTCACCAGAACGTTCGAGCCGGGTTCGGAATAGGAGGACTTCTGCCCCTTGTCGTCGAGAGCCGCCACGGCGATGACGCCGGCGTAGTTCGCCTGCCCATCGTAGTCGGAGCGGTCGGTGGGCGCGCCGTTGCCGCCCGCCCAAGCGTAGACGATGCCCTTATTGCTCCGGCCGGTGGTGATGCCGGTGTTGATGGCCGTCTGCCATGTGGCGCTTGATGGCTGCAAGGTGCCGGTGCCGTCCGTCGCGCCCCAACTGTTGCTGGAAACGCTGTTGGTGGTTGCGCCGCGGGTCATGGCGTCGGCCTCATTCGCGCCGACGGCGGCTTGCAGCAGGTTGTAGCCGACCAGCTTGGCGGCCATCGCCACGCCGACGCCCCCTTTGGAGTTGCCCCCCGCCGCCGCCGCGAGGCCGCCGCAGGAGGTGCCGTGGGCGCTGTTTCCGGTGATGAGGTTGCTGACGGGAGCCGCGCCGGTGAGATAATCCCAACTGTCGGCCAAAACCGCGTTGGGTGAAAGGTCTTCATGGACTATATCCAGCCTGTCGTCGACGATGGCGATGCGGACGCCGGTTCCCTTAAAGGAGGTCCATACCTTTTCCACGTTCAGGTCTTCCCCGGCGGTTCCCGCTCCACCGGCGGTTCCGGTCTGGCCGGTGTTCTTAAGGTGCCACTGGTCGGCGAAAAACGGGTCGGTCGGCGCATAGGCGGCGTTGCCGGTCACGCTGGTGACAGTCGTTGTGGTTGTGGTGGTAGTTGTTGTGGATGTCGATGTGCTGCCGCCGCCGCTGCCGCAAGCGGCAAGCGCAATGGCGGACATGGCCGCCGCGCAAAGACGAACAAATTTTTTCATTCCTGGTTTTCCCTTCAAGTTTTTATTCCGCCGAATCCGCCGCCAGCCCCAAAACCGGGCAGGCAGGTACATTTTTCATCGACAACCCGTATATGTCAATTACCTGAAAGGATAATTTTTCGGCGCGCCGGTTTTCCGGCCGATATTTGCCGCATAACACGCCGCGCCGTTCAGCCGCCGGCGGGTTCCCCGCCGTCGGCGATGAACTCCGGCATTTCGGCGGCCAGGCGCGCCACGAGTTGATCCAGCCGCCCGCGCGATCCCGCGTCCATCGCATTCGGCCCGAAGTGAAAGGCGCAGACGCAATGCGGCTCGTCCTCCCCTATTTCGTCGACCGCTCCCTCGATGCGCAGCAGCGTGGCATCCGCCGGGCCGATATCGAATGCGCCGGTCTTTCCGGCCGCCTCGAACGCGATATGCACGCGGTAGTTGCCGTACAGCGTGTGCAACGGCGCGTAGGGAAAGCGTCCCGCCAGCCCCCCCGCGCTGATGTCCAAAACCTCTCCCCGCGTTTCCTCCCCGTCCAGCGTCATCGTCAGCGTGTGGGGGGGGAGGCTGGAGTAGCGTTTCGCCTTGCGGCGCACCGCGTCGGTCCACGAGGTGCGAACCGCCATTTCCAGCTCGTCGGGCTTGAACGGCTTGAGGAGATAGCGCACCGCGCCGTGCTGGATGGCGTCGACGCGGGTGCGGTCGTCCTCATGGGAGGAGACGACGATCACCGGCATCTGGCCCAGCTTTTGGCTGTTTTTGATGAAGTCGAGCAGCACGAGGCCCGAGGTGTGGGCCAGCTCCACCGCGGTAATGACCATGTCTATTTTGAGCGCTTCCAGCAAGGCCATCGCCCGGCGGCCGTCCTCCGCCTCGTACGTGGCAACGGCGCCGAAGCGGGTCTCCAGCACGCGCCGGATCATCGAACGCGTCCACGCCGAATTGTCCGCCACGAGAATATTGAGATCCCTCATTCCCGCCCCTTTCCGCCGCCCTACTTGTCGGTGATCGACTCCGGCTCGAACGATGCCAGCCACCGTATCAGCTCGTTGAGCTTTTCTTCCACTTTCCGGTCGATGGTATTCGCGCCGAAGTTGAGCGCCACCTGGCACATCTTGTCGGTGATGGCCATGCTCGCGCTGTCGGCCTCCATCCGCACGGCGGTGCCGAACAGCGGGTTGATCGCCCACGGCTGCTTGCCCGGCCCGCTGTCGAATTCCAGCGAGAGCTGGTATTCGCCAAAAAGCTTGATGCTGTCGGTGTACTCCATTTTCACCAGCGCGCCGAGGCGGCTGATGTTTATCACCTGCGCCGAAAACGCCTTGCCCCCCACTTTCACCATCATCTGGTGCGTCGGCAACGCGGAGAACCGGTCGGCCTGCCGCTTCGCCGCGCCGTTCCACGACTTGCGGACCCGGTCTTCCAGTTCGGCGGCGGTGAACGGCTTCACCAGGTAATGGGTGACGCCGTTCTGGATGGCGGTCATGATGAAGTCGCGCCCGCCGTGCGAGGTCATCATGATAAAAGGGATTTCCTTCCAGCGGGGGGAGTTGCGCACCTGGAACAGGAACTCGTCGCCGCTGACGTTGGGCATCTCCCAGTCGGAAAGGATGATGTCGATGGATTGCCCTTCCAGCACCTTGCGGGCCTCCACGCCGTCGCCCGCCTCGAATATCTGTTTGACGCCGAGTTTTGCTTCAAGGACTTTGCGCACCAGTATGCGCAATGTGGGGGAATCATCCACCACGAGGAATTTTACATCCCGCAAAAGCCAACTCCTTAACTTAAAAAACGAAAGGCCCTGGGCGGAGCCGCTCCTCCTGATTACGCTACTTCATATTCTATCCCGTAACGGCACCCCTAAATCAAGTTTCTCTTTAACCGGCGCCGAAGGAAGATTGAGGCCCCCCCAATTCATCGTGATAGCTGCCGCGAAGTGTAATAGAATAAGCTGGCGTTAACGTACATAACCACCGTTTAAGGAGGACATCGCATGAAAAAGACCCTGCTGGCGCTTGCAATCGTCTCCATCGCCCTCGTTTCCTTCTCCGGCACCGCGTATGCCGACAAACGCAGCAACACCGGCTGCGGACTCGGCCATCTCATTTTCAAGGACTCCGGTGAAAGCCTTGTCATTCAGGTGCTGGCGGCCACCACCAACACCAGTTTCGGCACCCAGACGTTCGGCATCACCACCGGCACCTCCGAATGCGACCAGTTCGGCAAAGTGGCGCAGAACGAAAACCTGAACCGCTTCGTCTCCGGCAACATGGAAAACCTGGCGAAAGACATCGCCATGGGCAAGGGTGAAACCCTCGACACCGTGGTCGAAATGATGAACGTCCCGGCTTCGCAAAAGACCGCCGTCTACGCGAAACTGCAGGCCAACTTCGGCGCCATCTACACCTCCGACAAGGTGCAGGCCGGCGAAGTGGTCGACCGCATCTCCGCCGTCATCAACGGCTGATCCCGTTCAGCCGAAAGGGGAAGGAAATGAATAAAATTTCCTTCCCCTTTTTTATTTTGTGCGCGCTGCTCGCCGTTCCCCTTCACGCCTCCGCCGACGACGCCTACCGCGAAGAGCTGCTCCAGAAGGCGCGCGCCCTCAACCTGCACAATGAACGCTATTGGGACATCCTGCTCCACTACCAGCCGCGCGGCGGCGGGCGGAAAAGCCTGGTGGACGACCCCAACTTCTTTCTCTCCCCCCAAGGCAAGGCCAATCCGCGGGCCGAGATGGAAGCGGACATCGCCATGTTTTTCTTCCCCGCGCCGGCGGGAACCGACCCGCTCCGCTGCGAATACATCGCCCGCTACGAGTGGCTGAAAGAGCGTCTGGCGATAGACGAAACGAGGCTCCCCGGCGGCGCGTGCGCGGCGTTTGACGAATTTGTGAAGGAGGCCGATCCGCAATCGGCGGTTCTCGTGTTTCCCGCCGCGCACATAAACGGACCCGCCTCCATGTTCGGCCACACGCTGATACGGGTGGACGGCCGCCGCGAGAGCCGCCTCGTCAGCTATGCCATCACGTACGCCGCCACCGAGGTGGATACCAACGGCTTCCTCTACGCCGCCAAGGGACTGTTCGGTTTCTACCCCGGCCGCTACACCATCCTCCCGTACTATGAAAAAATCCGCGAGTACAACGACATCGGCCAGCGCGACATCTGGGAATACAACCTGAACCTTACCCGGCCGGAAGTGCTCCGCATGCTGCGGCACGCGTGGGAACTGCGCGACCGGTACGCCGACTATTACTTCTTCGACGAGAACTGCTCCTATGTGCTTCTCTTTTTGCTGGAAAGCGCCCGCCCCGCGGCGCACCTCACGGACCGCTTCCCCGTTTCGGCGCTGCCCATCGATACCGTCCGTTGGGCGCGGCGCGAGGGGATGGTAACCAGCCTCGTTTACCGTCCATCGCTGGCGACAAAAATTTTGCGCACCGAAGCCGCGTTCACCGGCGATGACGTGCGGCTGGTCAAAGATATCGCGGAAGGGAAAATTTCCCCGGAAGAGGGATTGCGGAAACCGCTGCCGAAGGAAACATTGGCCGGCATCGCCGATACCGCCGCCGACCTCGCCAACTACATGGCGGCGAAACGCGAGATAACCGAAGACGAATTCACCAAACGCTTCATCGATACGCTGCGCGTCCGCACCACGCTGGGGCCGGCGGCGGACAACACGGCGGCCGCGCCGCCGCCGCCCGACGAAGGGCACGAATCGGCGCGCCTCGGCATCGGCTTTGGCGCGCGCGGCGGCGCGCGGTTCGCCGAATTCCGCTGGCGTCCCGCCAACCACGACCTGCTCGACCCCGATGAAGGCTACCTGCCGGGGGCGCACATCGATTTTCTCGGCGCCACCCTGCGCGCCTACGACGGCGGACGGGAAGAACGCCTCCGGCTGGAAACGATGGATTTTGTGAACATCACTTCGCTCTCCCCCTTTAACCGCTTTTTCCGCCCCACATCGTGGAAGGTTAATTTCGGCCTCGCGCAAGGAACATTCGCGGACGGGAGCGAGGGAATGACCTTCCGGCTCAACCCCGGCGGCGGTTTGGCGGCGCAATGGGGAAATGCATTGTCGTACGCGATGGTGGAAACCGAGATACGCTACGGCGAGGGCTATGAGGACCGCTACACGCTGGGAATGGGCGGGGGAGTTGGCGTTTTGTGGCCGGTGACCGCCCGCTATAAAATCCATCTGCGCGGCAGGGCGCTCGATTTCTGGGTGGGAGACAAGCACAAGGCATACGAAGCGGCGCTGGAACAGCGGCTCACGCTTGGCGGCAACGCCGCCCTGAAACTGTTTTTGAACTACGCGAAGGTGTATGGCGTGGACCGCAACGAAGCGCTGCTCGCGCTTGACGTCTATTTCTGACCCGCTTTATTCACGATACGGCGGGCATGGCAACACAACCGGCTTGATGAAATAGGCCCGCGAAATTCCATTGATTTTAAGAAGGCTGGTCTATATACTGGTCTAAAGCCACAAAATGCATTGCGGGGGAATATTATGAAGAGGGAAATCGGGTCATATGAAGCTAAAACCAAGCTTCCTGAACTGCTCAGGCTGGTAAAAACCGGACAGCGGTTTACCATCACCAACCGGGGGGAAGCTGTCGCGGACCTGATTCCCAGTTTGGGCGCGAAGGCGAAGGACAAGGTTGCGGCGGTAAAGAAACTCAAGGCGTTCATGCTGGCTGACCCGGTGCGGGGAGTAAATATCAAGGCTCTCGCTGAAGATGGCCGCGCATGAGTTTCGTCCTGGATAATTCGGTGACGATGCGTTGGTTTTTTGGCGACGGCAAACCGCACGAACTTGCGTATGCCGGCAAAGTGCTTGATGCGATGAAAAACGGCAACGCCATCGTGCCCGTAACCTGGGGACTTGAGGTGGCAAACGTCATTGCCGGGGCGGAAGCAAAAGGCCTGGTGACTGAAGCGCGAAGCGGCGCTTTTCTTGAGATGCTGGAAGGCGTGGGTATCGAGGTGGACGCGGCCACATTTCCGCGCGCGCTGGCCGATACCCTTCAACTGGCGCGGCGATACAAACTATCCTCTTACGATGCCTCCTACCTGGAAGTGGCCTTGCGGCTGGGCTTGCCGCTGGCCGCCCTGGACGAAGATTTGCTGAAAGCCGCAAAGAAAGCCGGCGTGAAAAAGTTTGGTTGAAGTTCCAAAACGAGGTGAAGTGTAAAGTCCCCTTCAAGGGGACTGGGAACAACGAAAGCCGAAATGGGAGAAACTATCATCGGGACCGCCGTAGTTCCGGTAGGCCGCGCGCAGAGGACCCGCACTATTGCCCCACGAACCGCCGCGACAAACCCGTTCCTCTTTTTTATCGTTATACCAACTGTCCGTCCATTCAGACACGTTACCGCTCATATCGTACAAGCCCAGGCCGTTAGGCTTTTTCTTGCCCACAGGGTGTGTTTTACCAGAAGAAAATAAGCTCATCCCCCCACCGCCGGAATTATCTTTATACCAGGCATAGTCACCCAGTTCGCCCTCATTGCTCGTCCCGGCATAGATTTCGCCCTTCCCGCCGCTGGTTGCCGCATACTCCCACTCCTGCTCCGTCGGCAGACGCTTCCCCACCTTCGTGCAATAGGCTGCCGCTTCGTCCCAAGTCACCTGCTCCACCGGGCATGTGGGACAACCTTGGAACTTCGATGGATTGCTTCCAATAACCCGCTGGTACGCCTCCTGCGTTACCTCCGTCTTGTCCATAAAAAAACCGCCGTCCCCATGTTTTACAAATACCATTCCCTCAGGCGCGGACGGCGCGGCTTTCGCTGGGGCGGGCGCCGCCGCTTGCGCCTGCGGCGCGGCGGCCTGCCCCGAAACTATCCCCTGCAGGGAGCGCATGGCGGCAAAATCATCGCAGTTTTGACAGGGAACGTTCTTGGACAACACCACCGTGTCCTCGATCACGTTCTGTATCTTCAGCGAAAGCATGAAACCGCCCGCCATCTTCTTCACGTTGCAGACGGCGATCAATTCCGTCTGGAATTCCATGGCGATGTCCTGCAGGCACTTCGTGTCGTCGCACTCTTTCCCCGCCTTCGCCTCGGCGCTCCGCTGCTTGTATACCTTTTCGACCGTATCCTGCACCTTCTTACCGTAATACACCTTATAGGTGGTGGAAAGCGATTCGATAAGCGCGTTCTCGAAGTTCCCCACCATGTCCCGTTCCACGCCGCTGACGATGAGCGGCATCAGAACCACCGCCTCCTTCTTCGATTTCTCCTCCTTGGCCGCGGGAAGGGCCGAAACCGGTTCGGCGGCTGTGGCTGGCTCCGGAGCGGCTTTCGAAGGTTTCTCCGTTTCTTGGGCTGAGGTTTCTTTATTCGGGGGCTTGCGGATTATTAGGTCGGCGAGACTCCCGGCAAAGGAAACAGAGCCGAATGCGAAAATGGCAAATATGGAAATAACCAGAGCGCGGTACTCTTTCATCTTCCCCCCCCATTTACAGCATCATTCCACAAGGGCGGCGGTCAGAGGCCGACGGCGTCGGCCTGTTCCTTGATGAAGCGGCGGTTTTTTTCGGCCAATTCCGGATTTGAAAGCGCCAATATCCGCACCGCCAGATAGGCGGCGTTTTTCGCGCCGCTGTTTCCTATCGCCATGCCGGCCACCGGCACGCCGCCCGGCATCTGCACGGTGGAAAGAAGGGCGTCCATCCCCTGCAGCGGGCCGCCGTCCATCGGCACGCCGATCACCGGCCTGTCCGTGTGGCTGGCGACCACCCCCGCCAAATGCGCGGCGAGGCCGGCCGCGGCGATAAATATCTTCACCCCCGCCTTGTGCGCCTTGTCGACGATCTGCGCGGTGCGCGCCGGCGAGCGGTGCGCGCTGGTGACGTGTACCTCGAACGAAACGCCGAAATCTTTCAGGATGTCGGCCGCCTTTTCCATCGCCGCCATGTCCGACTTGCTGCCCATCATTATCACAACGTCCATCGGAATCCTCCTTTTGTCAGGCGCCCCTTTCAGGGGGCGGGAACCAGCCGCCGTTTCACCAGCCGCATGGCGCACCAGATCAGCGGCGGCGCGCAGGCGGCCAAACACAGGATACCTATTATAGGCATAACCGCGCCGCCGCCGTGGAAAAGATAGCGGGCGATGTTCACCGCGTGCGGCGTGGGGAAGATCAGGAAGCTGTTCGCAAGCCACGCGGGGAGCTTCGCGGCCGGAAACCAGATGCCGGAAAAGACCAGCATCGGCGTGAGAAACAGCGTGAAGAAGTAATTGAAGAACTCATAGCTTTTCGACACCGCCGTGATGCACATGGTGAGCGCGGCGAACACCGTGCCGAAGAGCGCCATCTCGATAAGCAGGAACGGCACGGCCACCCACCGGTCGAACAGCCCCAGCGCCGCCAGCACCAGCAGCAGGATGCCGCTGCTCATCAGCCCCTTGGTCGCCCCCCAGAGGATTTCCCCCAGCACGATGTCCTCTATCTCCAGCGGCGTCGCCATCACCCCGTCGTACACCTTTTGCTCCGCCATGCGGGTATACGCGCCGAAGGTGCATTCGAAGGCGGCGGCGTTCATCGCGGCGGCGACCATCATGCCGGGCGCGATCCACTGGAGGTACGGCACGCCGTCCACCTTCTCGATCATCCCCCCGATGCCCGCGCCGAGGCCGAAGAGGTAGAGCAGCGGCTCGCCGATGTTGCCGACGACGGAGGAGAGGTAGTGGCTGCGGAAGACGTCGAAATTCCGCTGCCAGAACCGGAACGCGCCGGTGAAGCGGGCTTTCGCGCTATTCATTGAGCGTCCTCCCGGCGAGCTTCAGGAAAAGGTCTTCCAGCGTGGCGCGGCGATGCACGATCATCCGGTGCTCCAGCTTCATAACCTCCCGCGCCAGCTTCTTGCACTCGCCGCTGTAGAGGTAGAGCGTTTCGCCATGCACATCGTAGTTCCCGCATATCTCCCGCACCGCGCCGATGGCGGCGGGCATCTTCCCTTCTTCCACATGTATCTCCACCACCTCTTCGCCGATTTCGCGCGCGATGAGCTCCCGCGGCGGCCCTTCCAGCAAAATCTCCCCGCCGTTCATGATCGCCACGCGGTCGCAAAGCTGTTCCGCCTCCTCCATGTAGTGGGTGGTGAGGATCGTCGTGATCTGCTGGCGCTTGAGCATGTTCAGCCGCCGCCAGATGAGGTGGCGCGCCTGCGGGTCAAGCCCGGTGGTCGGCTCGTCCAGTATCAGCAGGCTTGGATTGTTGATGAGCGCGCGGGCGATGGCGAGCCGCCGCTGCATCCCGCCGGAGAGGGTGGCGAGGCGGTCGTCCGCCTTCGCGTCGAGCTGCACAAAGGCGAGCAGCTCGGCGGCGCGGCGGCGGGCTTCCGGCGGCGGTATCTCGAAGTAGCGGGCGTAGGTGAGCAGGTTTTGGCGGACGGTGAGATCGCGGTCGAGGTTGTTCTCCTGCGATACGACGCCGATTTGCGCCTTGATGGCGGGGCGGTCGAGATCGATGTCGCGCCCCAGCACGTTCAGTTCGCCGCCGCAGCGCGGCAGCAGCCCGTGAATCATCCGGATGGTGGTGCTTTTACCCGCGCCGTTGGGGCCGAGGAACCCGTAGCATTCGCCGGGGCGGATGGCGAAATCCAATTTTTTTACCGCTTCGAACGCCCCAAACGAGCGCCGCAGCCCTTTTGCCGATACCGCATCCATGGGCATAGCTTAATATTGTTGAGGCCGGATTGGATAAAGAAAAATCCGCTTTTTCATGTACCGTGCGTTGAGGGGAAAGAAGGAAGCGAAGTCCCTTCTTTATGGATTGACGGCTTTTTGATAGCGGTCCAGCAAAGCCGCGTCGTCAATGCTGCCGTGGTGGTGCGCTTGCGCCCAGCGGCCGGCGGCTGAATCATAGAGAAAGACGCGCGTCGTGCGGATGGCGAGGTTAACGGCGGCTTCCCCCTTTACAAACTCGCCCCGTTCGCGCCCCGCGAAGATGGCGGCATCGCGGGTGAGGTACAGGATGATATCGTAAAACTCCACCCAGACCCGCGAAGGGCCGTTGAATATTTTTTCATACAGGGCGGAGATCGGCTCTATCCCGCGCATCATTCCACCGAGCGGATTATTAAGCTGACAGAGCGGGTCATTCAGCCATACTTCTTTGAGCAATCCGGGTGAGCGGCTGTTGAAGGCGCAATAGAATGTTTCCACCGCGGCCAATGCCCCCTCTTTGCCGGGGTTTTTCGCTTCCGCCATGCGGTCTTGGGAATTTTTCCCAAAGGTGAGACTGAGGGGGATGATTTCCAAAGTCATTTGATGCGGTGGAGGAAAGTCATCAATGATTACTTTCCTCCACCTTTCGGCCCGGCGGCTCAGCCGGCGGTGACGTCGGCGGTATCTTCCACCAGCGGCATGCCGGGCGCATGCGTCCAGCGCTGTTCGTCGGCCGCATGGCTCTGCATGGTGCGGTCGGGATAAGTCATCCGGACGGTCTTCGGCTGGCGCATAACGTCGCCCCCCTTCGCCATGGCGCGGATTTTTTCGCTCACCGCGAGCACCCGCACCGCGCCGGACATGACGCGGTCCAGAACCGTCGGCGCGCCGAAGGTTTCGCTGAACGCGGCGCGCAGCTTTTTGGCTTTTTCGCGCGCGGCCCCGTTTGGCGCGTGATCCGCGGCGGCGGCAAGGATCGGGCGGAACTCCAGCGCCGATTCACGCATGGCCTCCAGCCGTTTCCGCATGAATTCGTCCACGGCGCCGGGTTTGCCCCCCTGCACGTAGCGCAGCACTTCGGCGTTCCAGACCAAGCCCTTCGCTTCGCGCTCGGCTGTTTCGCGCTGAACGGTGAGATACCCCTTGAGGTAGGTTTGCGCCATGCTTATCACGCCGGGGCCGTGCGTCTGGAATTTCTTGATGAAGGCGTTCCGGGTGTAGACGGCGGTCTCCTTCGGGGTGAAATGCGGATGGTGGAACCATATCTCGTCCTGCCCGTGCTGTTTCGGCCACGGCACGTCCTTGAGCAGCTTTCCCGCCGCGTCGTAATCCTTGTAGAGCTTCGTGCCGGGTATCGGGCCGAACTCCATGAACTGCAAGAGGTCCGATTCCAGCGAGATGGCCCAGTCGATGTCCTCGTGGATCGATTCCTTGTCGTGGTGCTCCATGAACAGGATGGCCGAGGCCAGCACGGTGATGCCGTGGTTTTGCAGGTCGGCGATCAGCTTGTGCAGATCGACCCCCTTGGTCTTGTCGAACACGTTGGCCTTCGATTCCACGCCGATCCAGAGGAATTTCACCCCCAGCCGGACGAGAAAATCGATCCCCAGCTTGCCGATGGTCTCGGCCGACGAGAAAGTGGCGAAGGTGTAGGCCTTGCCGTGCCGCTCCATCTCCTCGAGGAGCTGGCGCGCGCGGCGCGGGCTTTTGCAGAAGTTCTCGTCCATCAGCGCGAAATCGGTGACCTTCATCGCTTTCTCGGTTTTTTCGCAGGCGTCGAACACCTCGCGGCCGCTGAACAAAAAGGCGGTGTAGCGTTTCTCGAATTTGTGCGCGGTGGCGCAGAAGCGGCAGGAGTTTTGGCAGCCGACGCCGGTGACGATGATGCCGGCGTCGCGGACGATGGGCCCGCCGTACACGAACTTCCGCACCGCGGACGGGCAGACGGGATGGACGATCTTCCGGTCAACCGGCTCGCCGAAATAGCGCCGCATCCATGCCACCCCTTCGCCGCGGCAGGCGTCGTCGAACGTCAATATCTCTTCCAGGTTCGGGATGGAAGTGCCGTGGCCGCCGAGCAGTATCTTGGTGTTGGGGGATTTCTCGCGGATGTAATCGGCCATCCGCTTCGCCTTCATCACGTTCGGAACGATGAACGATATGCCGATGTGGGTATATTCGCCGCTGTCGACTTCGCGCGTAAAATCCTTCCACCAGGGAAAATCGAGCACGGTGGCGGGCACCTGCACGTTTTCGGCTATCAGGTAGAGGCCGAAACTGGGGTTGTTGGAACGGGGGGAGTGGATGCCCTGCTCGCGCGTCACCTGGTTATTGAGAAGCTCCATCGTGCAGAGGGCCTCGCCGTATTCGTCGCTGACTCCAAAGGGTTTGAAAACCCCGGTAAGAAGCAGTTTGTTCATATCCCGTCCTTTTCAATGTATGTTGCGTTTGGGGCGTAAAGCCCTTTGGCAACGGCTCTTTAATGGGAAGTTGTGATGGGCTGATGACAAGCGCCATCGGCCGATTCAATCTTCCCGTATTAGAAAGCTCTTAAAAAATATGGTTGCCGTTTAAAAGTAAGATGGAGAACCGTTTGTGTGCGGTTTCTCCTATCAGTATAGTCAAGTAATCGTGCAAATTTAGCATAAACCGGCAGATATAGATACTGAAATTCCACAACCCGTTGAAAAGACTGATCCGGTGTTCATGGCTCTTGCCTTTGGCGGAAAGTCTCCCCGCCCCGCCTCAGCAAGGAGGGCTTCCCCGTGAAAAGGGGGTTAAAAACCTTCCCCGTATCCCCTCCTTACCCAACTTCGGTGGAGCCGGCCCGGTTTGCCATTTTCTTTCCGGAAAAGGGGGCGGGTATGCGGCCCGCGCCCCGCCGTCGTTATTTTCTGTAGTTCTTCAAAAATTCAATCAGGTGGCGCGGGCCGAGGCCGTTGCTGCCGCCGGTTTGGTACGGCGCGGCCGGTTTTGCCGTATAGGCGGTGCCGGCGATATCGAGGTGCGCCCACGGGTAATCGGTGAACTTCTTCAAAAAGCGCGCGGCGGTGATCGCGCCGCCGTAGCGGTCCCCCACGTTCTTCACGTCGGCGACCGTGCTCTTGATCTGGTCGTCGTATTCCTCCCACAGCGGCAGTTCCCAGCAGCGCTCGCCGGTTTTTTCCCCGGCGGCTTTCAGCGCGGCCACCAGTTTTTCGTCGGTGCCGAAGAGGCCGCTGGCGCAGCTTCCCAGCGCCACCATGCAGGCCCCGGTGAGGGTGGCCAGGTCCACCACCGCGCGCGGCTTGTACCGCTTCGCGTAATCCAGCGCGTCGGCCAAAATCAGCCGCCCCTCCGCGTCGGTGTTGATGATCTCGATGGTGATGCCGCTGGCGCTCCGGGCGATATCGCCCGGCTTCACGGCGCGCCCGCCCGGCATGTTCTCGGTGCAGGGGACGAGGCCGGCGATGTTCATCTTGAGCTTGAGATGGCCCACCGCCGCCATCGTGGCGATAACCGCGCCGCCGCCCGACATGTCGAATTTCATGTCTTCCATGCTGCCCGATGGTTTTATCGAGATGCCGCCGGTGTCGAACGTGAGCCCTTTCCCCACCAGCACCACCGGCTTTTGGTTCTTCGGGCCTTTCATGTGCTCCATCACGATGAACTTCGGCTCCTCGGCGCTTCCTTTGGCCACCGCGAGGAACGAACCCATCTTCATCTTTTCCAGTTCGCGCCGTCCGTACACGCGGCACTTCACGCCGGCCTTGCGGCACGCGCGCGCGGCGGCGTTCGCCAAAAACGAGGGGGTGGCCACGTTGCCGGGGTGGTTCCCCAGATCGCGCGCGAGGTAGACCGCGCGGCAGGTTATCTCCGCCGCGCCGAGCCCCGCCTTGATTTTGGCCCCCTCTTTTCCCGGCGCGAAGAAGGCGGTTTTCAGCCCGGCGCCGCCGTTATCGTCTTTCTTGCGGTAGGCGGTGAACGTGTACTGCGAAAGCAGGATACCCTCGGCGGCGGCCTGCGCCGCGTCGTCCGCCGGGAACTCCATCGCCAGCCCCTCAAGCGAAAGCGCCAGCGTTTCGGCCCCCGCCGTTTTCGCGGCGCGCGCGGCGGACGCGGCGGCGCGGCGGACGGTCTCCAGTGTGCATTCGTCCTTTTTTCCCAATCCCGCCAGCAGAATGGTGTCGGCGGGCAGCTTGCCCAGCGTATCGATGGCGCGCACCGATCCTTTTTTCGCCGTGAATTTTTTACCCTTTAACAGCGCGGCGATGCGTCCCCCAAGACGGGCGTCGACGGCTTTGGGCGCGGCATCCCCCTCGAACATGAACAGGATGGCGGCCCCCGCCCGTATCCGCTCCAGCGGCTTGTCCGTGATTTGCAGTTTTACCATGGCGATTTCTCTTTCTTCATCGTTATCAAAGGCGTTATACAATGGCAATTAACGAAAACGAGTATAGTATATTTCCTGGAGAATTACGAAAGATGAACCGACCGCTTTTGCCGCTGTTGCTTGCCGCGGCGCTCCTGTTTGCGCCCGCCGCATACGCGGGCGAGCGCGCGTTCGACGCCATCTCGATTGAATACAACATCAACGCCTCGCCGCAAATACACAGCCGGAAATTCAGCTGCAAGCTGGACTATTTTCAGGAAGGGATCGTTAAGATCATCCAGATAAAGAATTTCATCAACAAGAAATCCGATCCCGATGTCATCGTGAAAATCGTCTCGTCAAACGACAGCGCCGCCAGCATTCTCTATAACAGCAAGATGGAAGTTATAACGGAATACCCGCGCGGACAATTCGTGAACGAAAACCTGTTCACCTTCACCGGCGGCGACGACAAACGGAAAATCGCCGGGAGCTGGTTCGTCGATCCCGACTATCTGATGAGCGATTTTACCATGCGGGACGAAAGAGGCGCACTGCTTTACAAAGAGACGGTGATTTACACCGCCAAGTCTCCATCCCGCTGACCACCGCCGCCAACGGAGCGCGGTTCCGTGCGGTCAGGCGAGGGGGAAACGCAGGGTGGCCACGGTGCCGCCGCCCTCTCCGCCGCTTTCCAGGGTAATGGCGCCGCCGTGGTGCCGCAAAGCCATCAGCGCGATTGTGAGGCCGATACCGAGGCCGCCCCCCCGAAACTTGTACTGCCCGGTGGAATGGTTAAGCGGGTTTTCAAGCGAGAAGAACGGCTCGAAGGCCGCCTGTATTTTTTCCGCCGGTATGCCGGTTCCCTGGTCGGCGATGGCGATGACCGCCTCTTTTTCTTTCGTGAAACCTTTCACCGTGACCGTGCCGCCGTTGGGGGTGTATTTCACGGCGTTTGAAAGCACCTCGCGCAGGGCCGCTTCCACGATGGCGGGGTTGCCATGCACCCGCGCATCGTGCGCGAGGCCGTCCATGTCCATCGCCAGCCGCACCGCCCGTTTTTCATGTTCGATCCCTTCAATGGTCTTGTTGATCGCCCGCAGCGCGTGCAGATGGATCAGGAACGCCTTGAACGTTTCCGGCGGGGACGGGGCGCTCAAGGCCGCCAACAAGCTGGTGGTATCGGCGATCCGGGAAAATTCGTCGTACCCCTCCTGGACGCATTTCGCCACCTCGCCCAGGCGCGCCGGGGCGTCCGGACCGCTTCCGGGGTTGGCGACAAGGGTTTTGACGAGGCGGAGCTTGGTGAGCGGCGTCAGCATCTCGTGCGACGTGACGGCGGCGAAATAGTCGCGGGCGTTTTTCAGCGATTTTTCCCGCGTGATGTCGCGTCCCAGGATGACCAGCCCCTTGCGCGTGCCGTCCGGGTGGAAAAGCGGCGTTTTGATGACATCGAAATGGAGCAGCCGTCCGTCCGGCTGGGGGATTTTTTCTTCCACGCGGATGGGGCCTTCGTCCTCCCACGCCTTTTTATCGGTCTCTTCGCAGTGGCGGAGCGCCGGATGGTGGAAGTTGTCCGGCGGCGCCAGCTCGGAATCCCGCTTGCCGCGATAGCCGTTATTTTCCAGATCGAACAGTTTCAGGCCCGCATCGTTCACCACCAGCCAGCGCCCATCGCCGTCCTTGAAGTAAACGGCGTCCGGCATCGCGTTGATAAGCGCCATCAGCCGTTCCTCGGCCAGTTGGCTTTCGGATTCGGCCCGGCGCGTCCGCCGGATGTTTTCGGTGGCGGGGCGGTAGATGAAAAAGTAGGCAAGCACGCTCCCGATAAGGCTCAGCAGGGCGGTATCCACAAAGGTCTTGAAGATGTTTTCCGGCTCCATGCCGAACAACGGGGGGATCAGCAGCTCGGCGCCAAACTCGGTCGCTATGATTATGGCGATGAACCGCCCGAAAAGCGCCAGCCCGCCCCGTTCCATTTTCCCCCTGCCTCCGGTTATTTTCCGAAAGTATACAGCGTTTATCAACGGTTGCATACCGGGCGCGGCGTTCCCGCAAGGCCGGGAGGGTTATTTTTTTGGTTTGGCCTTTGAAAGAAGCGCCGCCACGGCCGCGTGATTTTCTTTTTTCGCGATTGTCAGGGCGGTTTCGTTCCGCTTGGCGCGGATGTTCGGGTCGGCCCCTTTTTCAAGGAGTATGCGGGTAATCTCCGCGTCGTCCAATTTTGCGGCCCACATAAGCGGCGTCCACCCGCGCTCGTCCACGGCGTTTACATCGGCGCCCCTTTCCAGCAGCGCCTTCACAATGCCGGCCTGATTCGCCTCGGCCATATTTATCATATTCATAAGGAGGGTCTGTTTGCCCGTATTGTCTTTCACGTTGACGTCTTTTGAAAGCGGAAGGAGATACTCCACCATCTCCACAAGCCCTTCGTACGAAGCGGCCCAGACCGGCGTTACCCCATTCGCGGCGGCCAGATTCGGATCAGCCCCCGCATCGATCAGCGCCTTCACAACATCCATCCGGTTTTTCCCCGCCGCTTCCATCAATGCGGTGGCGCCGTCCTTGTCGGTACGGTTCACATCGGCCCCCTTTTTCAGCAACGATTGCACGATTTCGAGGTATCCCTCCTCGGCGGCCATCGAAAGGACGGGGTTGCCGTGCGAATCGGCGGTATTGGGGTCGGCCCCCGCTTCAAGCAGGATATCCACGCCCTCGTCATCGCCAGCGAGAATGGTAAACAGGATGGCGGTCTGCCCGTGTTCATCCGTGTAGTTGGGGTCAAAACCGTCCGCCAACATGGCTTTCAGCGTTTCGGCATCCCTTTCCTGCGCGGCTTTAAGGAAGGAGGCCGCGGCTTCGTTGCCGGATTTAACGGACTGCTCCCCTCTGGCGGCCGGACTGGAAACATCCCCCTCTTTCAAGGGGGACGCCGGCGCGGCAAGGGGAATGGCGGCAATAACAAGCGCGATCAGCATCCGTCTCATGGCGGTACTCCAAAAGGAAGTTACTTTTTCAAATCCTCGAACTCGGCGTCGACCACATTTCCCTGTCCGTCCGCGGCTCCGCCGGGACCTGCGCCGCCCGCCGGCTCTTGCGGTCCGCCCTGCGGGCCTCCCGCGGCCCCCGCCGCCGCGTAGATGGCTTCGGCCATCTTGTGGCTGGCGTGGCGCAGCTTTTCCGCCGCGCCTTTGATCGCCGCGGTGTCATCTCCTTCCATCGTCTTCTTTGTGGCGGCCAGTTCGGCCTCCACGCCGGAAACGAGGTCGGCCGGAACCTTATCCTTGTTTTCGGCCAGCGTCTTTTCGGTCTGGTAGACCAGCGAATCGGCCAAGTTGCGGGCATCGGCCGCCTCGCGTTTTTTCTTGTCCTCTTCGCGGTTGGCTTCGGCGTCCTTCACCATGTTCTTGATCTCGTCCTCGTTCAGGCCGGAGGAGGAGGTGACGGTGATTTTCTGTTCCTTGCCGGTTCCCTTGTCCTTCGCCGATACATGCGCGATGCCGTTGGCGTCGATATCGAAGGTCACTTCTATCTGCGGCACGCCGCGCGGCGCGGCCGGGATGCCGTCGAGGTGGAAGCGTCCCAGCGTGCGGTTGCCCGCCGCCATTTCGCGTTCCCCCTGCAGCACATGGATTTCCACCGAGGTCTGCCCCTCCGCCGCCGTCGAGAAGACCTCGCTTTTGCGGGTGGGGATCGTGGTGTTGCGTTCGATGAGGCGCGTCATCACGCCGCCGAGCGTTTCGATGCCGAGCGAGAGCGGGGTAACGTCGAGCAGCAGGATGTCCTTCACCTCGCCGCCCAAGACGCCGGCCTGAACGGCGGCGCCGAGCGCCACCACTTCGTCCGGGTTCACCCCTTTATGCGGCTCCTTGCCGTAGTAGTTCTTCACCATCTCCTGCACCTTCGGGATGCGGGTGGAACCGCCGACGAGGATCGCTTCCCTGATTTCCTCCGGTTTCAGCCCGGAGTCGCCCATCGCCTGTTTCACCGGCCCGAAGCTTCTTTGCAGGTAGTCGTCTATCATCGCCTCGAAGCGGCTGCGGGTGAGCTTCATGCTCAGGTGCTTGGGGCCGCTGGCGTCGGCGGTGATGAACGGCAGGTTGATCTCGGTCTCGGCCAGGGTGGATAGCTCCATCTTCGCTTTTTCCGCCGCCTCTTTCAGGCGTTGCACCGCCATCGCGTCCTTGCTGAGGTCGATCCCCTGGTCTTTCTTGAATTCGGCGGCCAGCCAGTCGATGATCCGCTGGTCGAAGTTGTCGCCGCCCAAATGGGTGTCGCCGTTGGTCGCTTTCACTTCCACCACGTTGTCGCCCACTTCAATCACGGAGATGTCGAAGGTGCCGCCGCCGAGGTCGTACACCGCCACCATGTGGTCTTTGGTCTTGTCCATGCCGTAGGCAAGGGCCGCGGCGGTCGGTTCGTTGATGATCCGCTTCACGTCGAGGCCGGCGATGCGCCCGGCGTCTTTGGTGGCCTGCTTCTGCGCGTCGTTGAAGTAAGCCGGCACGGTGATGACCGCTTCGGTGACCGGCTCGCCCAGATAGGCTTCGGCCGCTTTTTTCAGCTTCTCCAAAACCTTGGCCGAGATTTCCGGCGGGCTGTAGAGCTTGCCGCTTATGTCGATGCGGACGTCGCCGTTCGGTCCCTCGACGACTTTGTAGGGAACCATTTTCATCTCTTCGCGCACTTCGTTGAACTTGCGGCCCATGAAGCGCTTGATGGAATAAACGGTGTTATGCGGGTTGGTTACCGACTGGCGCTTGGCCACCTGGCCGACGAGGATTTCCCCGTCTTTGGCGAAAGCGACCACCGACGGCGTGGTGCGCGCCCCTTCTTCGTTCACGATGACCTTGGGCTGGCCACCTTCCATTACCGCTACGACGGAGTTGGTGGTTCCCAGGTCGATACCTATAATCTTGCCCATTATTCCTCCAAAGCTTTTATTGAGATGCTTGTATTTCCGTAGCTAATCAATAAGACTTTCCCGGCCCCCGGTCAAGGTTTTGGGGCGGTGAAAGATAAATAATTTTAATGGGTTGCGCCGGTGGCGCGGCGCCAAGCTATTTATATGATATTTAAGGGGTAAAGCCGGTGCAAAGCTGTTAGTATCAAAAGCATGGCATCAAAAAAACAGCTTACGCACATCAACAGCAAGGGGGAGGCGCACATGGTCGACGTCTCCGCGAAGAAACCGACGCGGCGCCGGGCGCTTGCGGGGGCGTTTATTAAAATGTCCGCCGGCACCATTGCCGCGCTGAAGGAAAAGCGCGTTCCCAAAGGTGATGTCTTCGCCGCGGCCCGCGTGGCCGGCATCATGGCGGCAAAGAAGACCGCCGATATTATTCCGCTGTGCCACCCGCTGGGGTTGGACGCGTGCGAGGTGCGGTTCAATTGGACCGATGGGGGCGTGGAGATTTTCGCCGAGGCTGGCGTGTTCGGCGTCACCGGGGTGGAGATGGAGGCGCTCACCGCCGTGTCGGTGGCGGCGCTCACTATTTACGATATGTGCAAGTCGATGGACAAGCGGATGAAGATCGGCGACATCTGCCTGCTGGAAAAAGACGGCGGCAAGAGCGGCCCCTTCAGGCGGTGAAGGATGAAGCTTCCGATTGACATTGTTATCCCAAATGAAAAGTTGACCGGATACCTCCTCGTCCCAAGAATATGGTTGGTACCGCAGGATTCATCTGCGGTTGTTCCCGAAGGGGGCAAGCATTCTTGGCCCTTGCGGGCCAACAACAGAATGAATTCTGTTGTACCGACGCAACACGTTTCCTTAGCCGGAGATTTGGGTCTCTCAAGCCGGGTTTACCCCCACAAATCCACATGATCTGAAAAAGGAGTTGGCCGCCCTTGCGCAAAAAGCGGAAGCGGTGGAAGATGGAGACGGCGAATACGGCGCATTTTACAGAACCGACGGCGAACTGACCGGCCCTAACGGGCGAAGCTTGCCGGTGACCGCCATTTGGATGCGGCGGAAAGCTGACGGTCCGGAGTTTCAAATACGGTACCTCTATTTTAATTATGCTAATTAAAGAAACATGGGTCTTGGCGGTATTGTTCATGATTGCTGTAGAAATAGTATGCTTGGCATCGATCATCGTGCTAAATATGAAGCTGCTAAATCATGTCAGGAAGTTATACCCGTTAGAATTTGAATGGTTTGTCGCCAATAACCATATTAATTATGGGCTTTCCTTCTTTCTTTTTAACAGGTTGCCTGCGCACAGTCATATCTTAGATGACACCTTAGTGAAGCATTTTAGGAAAAGTATCATTTGTTCAGCGGTGTTGTTCGTGTTCATCTTCTTTCTGCTATTCCCCATGCTTTATTTCAAGCGTTTGTAAGCAAAAATGGGGAACCGGAATATGCGGAATGGAGGGTAGTTTGTTTTATTACGTTGAAACCGAGAAAAGGGAGATGAAATGAAATTTCCGCTCTATGAACAGGTGGCGTTAGCCGTGGACGTGCCGGAATTCAACCTGAAAAAAGGGGATATTGCCACCCTTGTGGAAACAGTCCCCCATCCTGCGGGAGGCGAGAACGGCTGTGTGCTGGAAGTATTCAACGCGCTGGGTGCTTCCATCGCGGTCGTCACGGTTCCAGAATCGCATTTGGAGCCATTGCGGGCGGATGAAGTATTGACCGTTCGCCACATGGCGAAAGCAATTTAGACGGCGGCAAGGGCGGCGCCTTCAGGCGGTAAAAAGGGGAAGGGAAATCATTTATGAATGTCATCCTGAGCCGCGGGCGAGGGAGCGGCGGAATAAAATGCGGCGGCGAAATGCGATGGAGCCAGCCGCGTACAAACCGCCGCGGAAATGCCCTTCAAGGGCGAAGGATCCCTTTCCGGAAAGGGATTCTTCGCGGAGTTTACACTGAGCGAAGCGAACGTGCTCAGAATGACACCGAAACGGTCGGAAAGTGAAGATCGGCAAAAGCGAAATTGAAATCGTCGAGGGGGACATCACGCTCCTCGACCGCGATGCCATCGTCAACGCCGCGAACGATCAACTGATACTCGGCGGCGGCGTTGCGGGGGCCATCCGCCAGCGCGGCGGACCCGCCATTCAACAAGAATGCAACGCCATCGGCGGCACGTTCGTGGGCGGCGCGGTTATCACCACCGGCGGCAACCTCAAGGCGCGGCACGTCATCCACGCCGTCGGCCCGCGCATGGGGGAAGGGGGCGAAGACGAAAAGCTGAAAAACGCCACGCTGAACAGCCTGAAAGTGGCGGATAAAAACGGCCTCAAAAGTATCGCTTTCCCCGCCATCAGCGCCGGCATTTTTGGTTTTCCGATGGATCGTTGCGCCGAAATAATGTTGAAAACCACAACGGAATATCTGGAAAAAGAAAAAACCGGGCTGACGCTGGTTACCTTCTGCCTTTACGGCCCGCAAGCCGAAGCCGTGTTCACCGAAACCCTGCGGCGGATTTCGGAAAAACCGTAAAGTGGCGGCGTCTTGCCGCCGATATGCAAACGATGCGGGTAAGGGAAGTAGTATTCATTTTTGCGGCGCTGATGCTTGCCGCGTGCGGCAACGCCAACACCGCCAACAATTCAACGGCGGGGCCAAGCGTGTATGACGCGCCGCTCGGCAGCAATGCCGTATTGCTCAACGATACCGGGATGAATCCCCGCGCCGGCATCGATCCGGCGGCGCCGGTGGCCGGGGGGTGCTTGGTGCGGTTTACAAATATCAGCGGCAACGATATCAACTGCTCAAATGCCGGTCTTTACGCGAACCAGACGGCCTGCCAGCTCAACCCGTATTACGGCTACGCGAATTTTCTGGTGCAGAGCTGTCCCACCGGCAATTTGATCGGCAGATGCGTCTATCCCGGCCACACGATGTACTACTATGCGGGTTACCAGATCATCTCCCCCAACACGCCGGTGAGCGCGCTCGTGACCGGCTGCGCCGCCAGCGGCGGCGCCTGGCTGTAACGCCGCGCGGAATGGCGGAACCGGCGAAATCGCGCGATTACCGGATCAGCCGTATCTTTGGATGAAATTTTAGGCCCGCCCACGCCTTGTCGGTGGTGAGCGCGGGCCAGCCGGTCTGCTGGGAAAGAGCTAGGCAGGCCCGGTCTCCCAACGAAAGCCCCGCGGCGGCGGTTTTGGAGTACAACGCGCCGGCGATCTCCGCCAACGGTTTGTCGAACGGCGTTACCGTCAGGCCCAACTCGTCCACCGCGCCCACCGCTTCGCGTTCGGGTGTGCCGCGGGCCACGAGCCGCCCGATCACTTCGCTGTAATTCACGGCGCAAATAAGGGTTTCGCCGGAAGCCATTGCCGCCACCACCGCATCCTGTCCCGGCTCGGCGCGCAATACGGCAAGGACGGCCGAGGCGTCCAGTACGGCGCCGTCAGCCGCGCTCATCCTTACCCTCGCGCCGGCGTTCCTCTACCAGTTCGTCCGCGAGGGACTTTTTGCCTTTGACGTACTTGGCGACGATTCGCTGAGCCCGCTCCACGGAACGCCGGACGCTGCTGATAGTCGCATCGCCCGTTTTATCCACGCGGATGACGATATCATCGCCGATGTTTATGCCGAGCGCCTTGCGCGCCTTGGCGGGGATCACCACCCGGCCGCCTTCAGAGAGTTTGGTTTTGTATGTTTCCATGTCCATAGTATATGACAAGTTATGTAATTTTGACATTTTATTCATTCATGCAACTAATTTATTGTCTGACACTATGGCCGGTGTAAATGCGTGTTTCACCTCTTCAGTGAAATAACCTCGGCGATGGCGGCGGATAGTTCCTCCGGCGTGGCGGCTACCTTGACACCGGGAAACGTCTTCAGCTTCTCCACATTTTCAAGGTCGACCGGGCGCGCGTAAAGCCGTATCGGCTTCGTGGCTCCCATCGTGTCGATGACCTCCTCCACGTCGGTCGGCAGCACCACGATGGGGACGCGGCACTTGCCCGCCTGCGCGAAGAGCGTGGTTATCATCGTATCGCTGATGCCGTGGACGAACTTTGCAACGGAGTTCGACGTGGCCGGGGCTATCACCAGCAGATCGTATGTCCCCGCGGCAAAGGCGCGGCAGGCGAGCGTGCTGGCGCTCTTGTCTATGCGCGGCGGCGATGGCGGCGCGGCGCCGTAGAGCTTCAACACCTCCGCCCCCGCTTCCGAGGCGAAGAAATCCACATCGCCCAGCCCGGCGGCCGCTTCCAGCGACTCGCGCAAAAAATGTCCCGCGCCGGTTATGCCCCATGCGATCTTCGCCAACGTCTTTCCTCCCATGCGCTTTTTCCCGTCCATGTTACTATTTTCCTGCCAGGGTGTTGAAAACCTGATAATGCATGTCATTCTGAGCGTAGCGAAGAATCTCGTTCCGGAAAGAGATCCTTCGCCTATGGCTCAGGATGACACATGCCCGCTTACGCTCCTTCATAATGACATGGAGGTTTTTCAACACCCCGCTAAATCATAGCAGGAGACGATGGTGCCTATCGCCAAAATCAGGGAGCTGCTCGGCGGGGCGGGACTTTTCGCCGCGCCGCGCGTCACGGAAGCGGTGTTTTACGACCCCGTGCGGTACCTCGCTTCAATATCGAAGGGGGAGGGGGACTTGCTGCTGAGCGGCGGCGATGACCCGGAAGGGAAGGGGCGTTACTCATATGCGGCGGCGCGGCCGCTCTTCATCTGCCGCATGAAGGGGGAGCAGGGGATGATCATCGCCGGATTCAACCGGCATCCGTTCGCCGGATCGCCGCCCGATGTCATCGCCGCGCTCGACGCATTGTTCGGCGAATATCAAAAACCGGAAAAGGATGGCCGCGTTTTTAACGGCGGGCTGGTCTGGCTTTTCAGTTACGAGATGAACCGGTTCTACGAGCCGCGTCTCGCCGGAACGCCCGCGCCGGAGAGCGGCGATTTCTGGTGCGCCTTCTATCCTGCCGTCCGGGTGTTCGATCACAAGGAGAAAAAAGCGTGGGACATCGTCTGGCGCGAAACCGCGCCGCCCCGGATCGGCTGCGCCGTGGAGGAAGTGGCGCATTTGGGGCATTTTGAGTGCGATGAGGGATTTGAAGGATTTGCGGCAAAAATATCAAAAATAAAACGCTATATAGAACAAGGAGATGTCTACCAGGTTAATCTCTCCCGGCGGCTGGTGGCGGAGTTTCACGGCTCCGGTCTTTTGCTCTATTCGCGGCTGGTCCGCCTTGCTCCCAGCGCGATGGGAGCCTACATCGATGGCCGCGGTTTCAAGCTGCTCTCCGTTTCGCCGGAGCTTTTCTTTAGCGTCCGCGGCGGCGTGATTGAAACCGCGCCGATCAAGGGAACCGCCCCGCGCCACGCCGATCCCGCGCTGGATGCCGCCGCGCGCGAGGCGCTGCCGGCCTCCGTGAAAGACCGCGCGGAAAACCTGATGATCGTCGATCTCATGCGCAACGATCTGTCGAAGGTCTGTGCGCCGGGAAGCGTGACCGTGCCGGAGATGTTCCGCGTGGAAACGCTGCCGAATGTGCATCACCTCGTCAGCACCGTGCGCGGCGCGTTGCGCGATGGCGTGCGGTTGCCGCGCCTGCTGGCGGCGCTCTGGCCCGGCGGATCGGTGACCGGCGCGCCGAAAGTGCGCGCGATGGAGATTATCGCGGAACTGGAAACAACGCCGCGCGGCTTTTATTGCGGCAGCGTGGCGGCGTGCGGCATGAACGGCGGCATTGCCGCGTCGCTGCTGATCCGCACGCTGTACTGCGCGGACGGCGTGGGGGTGTTCCGCACGGGCGGCGGCATCGTGGCCGATTCCGACCCGGCGGCGGAATACGCCGAGACCGAACACAAGGCGCGCATTATCACCGGCCTGGCGCGGGAGTGAAGGCGGCGGCGCCCTAAATCAAGCCCTCTATTGCATCCGCCGGTTTGGCGGTAGAATGTTCTCCTGACTGTTATGCAACGGAGAGGAATATGAACATCACGGTGACCAAAGCCCCCGCCAGCCGGCGCGCGCAGGCGAACCTTGAAAACCCGGCGTTCGGCGAAGTTTTTTCCGACCATATGTTTTTGATGGAATACCGCAACGGCGGCTGGGGAGAGGCGAAACTCCTCCCCTTCGGGCCGTTGCCGATGCTCCCCTCGATGAGCGCGCTCCACTACGGACAGATCGTATTCGAGGGCCTCAAGGCCTTCCGGCAAAAAAACGGCGCGGTGGCGCTCTTCCGCCCGGAAAAATTTTACGGGCGGTTCGTCCGCTCTTGCCGCCGCCTCGCCATTCCGTCCATGGGCCGCGAACAGTTCATCGGCGCCGTCAAGGCGGTGGTGCGCGAAGACGCCGGCTGGGTGCCGCACAAGCGGGGGCATTCGCTTTACCTGCGCCCCTTTGTGTTCGCTTCGGAGAGTTTTTTGGGGGTGCGCGCCTCGCGCGAATACACCTTCATGGTGATCGCCTCGCCGGTGGGGAATTACTACAAGGAAGGGGTGAAGCCGGTGCGGCTGACCACCAGCGCCGATTACATCCGCGCCGCCAAAGGGGGGCTGGGGGATGTGAAAACCCCCGCCAACTACGCCGCCTCGCTGCTGGCGGCCGAAGAGGCGCGCGATGAGGGTTTTGCGCAGGTGATTTGGCTGGATGCCATCGAGCGCCGCTACCTTGAAGAGGTGGGGGCGATGAATATTTTTTGCGTGATCGGCGACGAGTTGGTCACCCCGCCGCTGGAGGGAACCATCCTTCCCGGTGTTACGCGTCTCAGTGTGCTGGAGTTGGCGAAGGCGTGGGGCATCAAGGCGGTGGAGCGGCGCATCGCCATCGACGAACTTTTTGACGCGCGGGAAAAGGGGAGGCTGGGCGAAGTCTTCGGCAGCGGCACCGCCGCCGTGATATCGCCCGTGGGTGAACTCCGCCACGGCGGCAAAACGCTGACGGTGAACGGCGGCAACATCGGGCCGCTGGCGCAGCGGCTGTATGACGCTATCACCGCCATCCAATACGGAGAAGCCGAAGACACCTTCGGGTGGATGGAGAAAGTGGTTTGATTTTTTTAAATCATATTGATGTAGAATTTATCATATGGACGCTCAGTTGGAAGAAATCGTTTCCCGGATTAGCGGAGCCATTCACCCGGAAAAGATAATTCTTTTTGGTTCACGGGCGCGCGGTGGCGCGAGACCGGACAGTGATTATGATCTGCTGATAGTTTATGACGGCCCTCTCTCCAAAAGAGATGTGAAAATCACCGTTCGCCGACTTTTTTCTTTACCGGGCTTTTCGATGGATTTGTTTGTAATTTCTTCAGATGAATTCGAGCGTCAAAAGAAAGTAGTTTCCACCGTGGGTAGAGTGGCATTTCTTGAAGGCGTGCTATGCCATGGACGATAAAGCAGTAACGGTGATTCGCTGGTTAGCGAAAGCTGGTGGAGATATATTCACCGGCCGCTTTTTATTTGTGGAAACTTTTAAAGGTGGTGGACAAAAAAAGCTCTTCATAAAGATGCGATTAAGTTTAAAATCACTGTTAAAATGTTGTGCATGACGAAGAATAATTTCTTAAAAACAAAAGGGTTGGAACCATTTTACGCTACAAAATATGGCTATGCCTTTCATGATGATGTAATCACCTTTCTTGAAAATATAAAAGATAATTCCGTAAATTTAATTATTACTTCACCTCCATTCGCGCTAAAAAGAAAGAAGGAGTATG
Source organism: Nitrospinota bacterium (assembly GCA_016217735.1). NCBI lineage: Bacteria > Pseudomonadati > Nitrospinota > Nitrospinota bacterium. The sequence goes on along the minus strand of JACRGQ010000046.1, from coordinate 19,808 downwards.
GCAATGAAGATGAGGATAAATATGTTGATTGGTTTCTTTCTTTTGCGCCCCATCTAAAAAGAATTTTGAAAGAAAACGGTTCTTTTGTTCTTGATCTTGGTGGAGCATATATACCCGGTTTTCCGGTACGTAGCGTTTATATGTTTGATTTGCTGGTTCGGCTGGTAAAGGAAACCGGGTTTTATCTGGCACAGGAATTTTATCATTACAATCCCGCCCGTCTGCCAGCACCGGCTGAGTGGGTTAATGTGCGAAGAGTTCGCGTAAAGGACTCCGTAAACGTTGTTTGGTGGCTTTCCAAATCACAAAATCCAAAGGCAGATAATAAAAAGGTGCTCAAGCCATACAGCGAAAGCATGAAAAGCTTGTTAAAGAATGGCTACAAGCCTAAATTACGGCCTAGCGGCCATGATATATCCGACAAATTTTCAAAAGATAATGGCGGCGCCATCCCGCCTAATTTGCTCGAATTGGCGAATACCGATTCAAATGGACAATATCAACATCTATGCCGTCAGCATGGCATAAAGGCCCATCCGGCCCGCTTCCCTTCCGCTTTTGCGGAGTTTTTTATCAGATTCCTCACTGATGAAGGAGATTTAGTTTTTGATCCGTTCGGTGGTTCCAATACCACTGGCTACGCAGCCGAGCAGATGAAAAGGCAGTGGTTTATTTGTGAGCTCTCCAAAGAGTATCTGGAGGGCAGCAAGTTCAGATTCATCGAAGAAGAGAAAGATAGTTTCGGTGAAAGAAAAAGGCGGGTTAACAAGGCGGAAATTCTTAGCCCGGCATTATTATCGTTATTTAAATGAAAAACACCAAATCCAAGAAAGATTTATTTTCCATAATTCTTTCCGCCATCGATGCGGGAGGGTGGAAAGCCCTTATCGTCGAAAAAAATCATCCATTTTTTCTTAAAGCGATCAAGCGTCAAGGTTCTGAGCAAGATAATCTTAATTTGCGGATTTATATATGGAACTGTACCCATGGTGGCGGCGCAGCAAGGTCAAAGGATGAATATCGCGTTCAGTTAACGGGAGTGGTTCCAAAAGATAAGGAAGGAGAGACCACGCTTCTTTTAGGATGGCATGATGGTTATCAGGTTTTTGCCGGCTTTGACATAACCCGCCATGCTGGCCAAAGCTCAGCATCCCCTTCCATCCAAGTAAAAGAACATACCTTGATAAATGCCCACCAGCATTCCTTCTCCCTGTATGAAAGATCTAATGGCGAAATTGCTGTCGCGTTTAGGCCTGAATATTTAATTGATTACGCATTAAATATGGCGAAGTTCCATGGTTTTAAAACCGGTCGACCGGCAGAAATTGAATTGCTCAACAAAGTCGATGACCTTAAAGACGATGAAATAGCCGCTATCAAAAATAAAGACCGAAAAGAAGTAATCACTAACATCAAAAGAAAATACCGTGAATATGATTTTAGAAACAGGGTTCTAAGCGCATATAGTCACAAATGCGCGATGTGCGGCATTCAATTAAAGCTGATCGAAGCCGCTCACATCCTCCCCGTTTCATGCAAAGGAAGCACGGATGATACTTTTAATGGGGTTGCTTTATGCGCTCTTCATCACCTTGCCTATGACAATAATCTTGTTTCATTTGACAAGAAATATCGGATCCGTTTAAGCGAAAGCCGGTTGCAAGTATTAGGCAAAGCAAATTTGACCGGCGGCATTGATGCTTTTACAAATAACCTTCTTTCCGCTATTCATTTGCCCGCTGATAGAAGAGATTATCCCAGACCGGAAATTATTGAGGAAAGCAATAAGCTGAGGGCTTGGGAACCATAAATGTCTCTTCCACTCCATATATTTAACGAACTTAGGGCGGCCTGCGGCGACATGACCGCGGACCGCGAGGAGCTGCTCCTCTATTCATTCGACGCCACGAAGATACGGCATATGCCGGATTGCGTGCTCTTCCCCCGCTCCACCGGAGAGGTCGCCGCCGTGGTGAATATCTGCGCCCGGCACGGCATCCCGATCACCCCGCGCGGGGCCGGCACCGGCTACACCGGCGCGGCGGTTCCCGTCCAGGGCGGCGTGGTGATGAACTTCGTGAAGATGAACCGCATCCTGAAAATCGATGACGCGGCGATGTATGCCGAGGTGGAACCGGGCATCGTGAACGCCGAACTGGGAAAAGAGCTGGCCAAGCACGGCCTCTTTTATCCGCCCGACCCGGCAAGCCTGAAGAGCAGCACCATCGGCGGCAACGTGATGACCGGCGCGGGCGGCCCTTCGGCGGTGAAATACGGCGTCACGCGCGATTATGTGATGGGCCTCACCGCCGTCTTTATGGATGGCAACGTGGTGGAGACCGGGATCAAATGCGCCAAAGGGGCGGTGGGATACGACCTTACCCGCCTTATGGTTGGCAGCGAGGGGACGCTTGGCATTATCACGAAAATACGGTTGAAGCTGGTGCCGCTGCCGAAAACGGTGGTGACGGCCATGGCGGTATTCGATGACCGCCGCGCGGCGGTGGATTCCGTGACGGAGATACTTCGCGCCCGGCTGGTGCCGCGCACGCTGGAATACATCGATAAAACCGCCATTCGCTGCGTGGAGGAATATCTGCAAGCGGGGCTGCCCACAGACGCCGGGGGGATGCTGCTGCTGGAGACGGACGGCGATCCCGAGCCGGCCTTGAAGGAAATGGAAGGGGTCGAGGCGATCTGCGAAAAACGGGGCGCGCGCACGTTCACCATCGCCCGCGATGACGCCGCGGCGCAGGGCTTTTGGAAAGTGCGGCGCTCCATCTCCGTCTCGCTCAACCGCTTCCGTCCCACCAAAATCAACGAGGATGTTACCGTGCCGCGCAACCGCATCGCCGAACTGATGGAACGGTTGGACGAACTGTCGCGCCGCACCGGGCTGCCGATTATCAATTTCGGCCACGCCGGCGACGGCAACATCCATGTGAATGTGATGACCGACGCATCTAACCCCAAAGAGTATGCCCTGGCGCTGGCAACCGTGGATGAGGTGCTGCAGATAACGCTCGACCTGGATGGCACCCTTTCGGGTGAGCACGGGGTGGGATTGGTGAAAATGCCCTATATCGAAAAAGAGCTGGGAAAATCCTGCGTGGAAATCAGCAAACGCTTGAAAAAAGCGTTCGATCCCGCCGGAATCCTGAATCCGGGAAAGCTATTTTCCTGAGTTCAGGGGGAAACCGCGCCTTAAACGTTTTGCTGAAAAACTGTTTACATTTTCCCGTTTGCCATGATATAAAAACCGGCACTTGCCATACTGCCAGACGGAGAGGGAAAAATGGGAGGACGGGAAATGGCTGACGAAGATTTGTCGCGCAGGCGATTTTTCAATTTGGTCGGATGGGGATCCATGCTTGCCTTGTTTGGCGGGGTGGGCGCCGCTACGGCCAAGTTTTTCTACCCGGGCGTTCTGTACGAACCCCGCTCCACCTTCAACGCCGGCAAGCCGGAAGAGTATGTAGCCCCCTCCGGCAACGAAAAGGTGGTGGTTGACGAGCGCTGGAAAAAGAACCAGCGCGTCTGGATACTCCGCAACGATAAAGGCATGTACGGTCTGGTCGGCGTCTGCACCCATTTGGGCTGCACGCCGAACTGGTTTCCCAGCGAAGGGTTGTTCAAGTGTCCCTGTCACGGCTCCATTTTTAACGTGGAGGGCGAACCGATCGGCGGTCCGGCCCCCGAACCGCTCTACCGCCCCAAAATTTCGTTGGCGCCGGACGGCTCCATGATCGTCACCACCGGTCTTTTGGGCATCCGCCGCCCCAACCTGCAAGCAGTGAAGAAATATGCCGATATTTACTTCCATGACGATGAAAAAGCGTACATCACCAAACCACCGTACTTCCTTCCGTTGAAAGCATAAAGGCAGGCAACCATGTCAGAACATCAAAGCCAGCGCAAAACTCCGGCGCAAAAAACGCTCGATCTCATCTCCGCCATTTTGACCGACAACCCGATTTACAAGTCAATCTTCCGCACCGGCTACCCGAGCACACTGCTCAAGCGCATGGCCGTCATGCGATCCAGCTTTTATATGCACATTTTCCCCACCAAGGTTGGCGAGCATGGCCTCCGCCTGCGCTACTCCTGGTGCATGGGGGGTATCACCTTTTTCCTGTTCCTGCTCCTGACGCTCACCGGCGTCCTGCTGATGTTCTACTATGTGCCGGAGGAGCACCGCGCCTTTAACGACATGAAAGATTTGCGTTTCATGGTGCCATTCGGCGTCATCCTGCGTAATATGCACCGCTGGGCGGCGCACGGGATGGTGCTGGCCGTGATGCTGCACATGATGCGCGTTTTCTACACCGGCTCTTACAAGGCCCCCCGCCAGTTCAACTGGGTGGTGGGCGTTCTCCTGTTGCTGTTCACCCTGCTGCTTTCGTTCACCGGCTACTTGCTGCCGTGGGACCAGCTGGGGTTCTGGGCCGTGACCGTGGGCACCAACATGGCCTCCGCCTCGCCGCTGGTTGGATATGAAGGCCCCTTCCACGAACTGCTCGGCGTGCAAGTTGATAATGATATCCGGTTCGCCATTATCGGCGGCACCCGCATCGGGCCGAACGCGCTGGTGCGCGCCTATGTGTGGCATTGCGTTGGCATCCCGCTGGTGGCGACCTTGCTGATGGTGTTCCATTTCTGGCGAATCCGCAAAGACGGATTCTCGGGTCCTTTGTGAGCGCGTGGAGGTAATGGTGGAACAGGAACTCAGGTCCGACAAATCCGGCTACATGCTCATGAACAAGCCGGGGTATCCCCGCGTTTCGTCGTGGCCCAACCTCGTGTGGGTCATTTTCCTCATGATGCTGTTCATCACGATCCTGCTATGGGGCGTTTCCTTCCTGGCGTACGCGCCGCTGGAGGAAATGGCGGAGTGGGCCAAGACCCCCAATCCCGCGAAAGCGCCGTGGTATTTCATCGGTCTGCAGGAACTGCTGGTCTATTTCGACCCGTGGATCGCGGGCGTGATGCTGCCGAACCAGATACTGATCGGCCTCATGCTTATTCCGTACGTCGACATCACCCCGGCCGAACAGGGACACTATGGATGGAGCAAGCGCCGCTTCGCCGTGGCGTATTTCACCTTCGGCATGGCATTCTGGTTCGCCCTCATTTTCGTCGGTCAGTTGCTGCGCGGCCCAAGCTGGGAAGTTTACTGGCCGATCATCGATTACGATCTCACCGGCCACACCTGGACCCGCGAAGGGGTGCCGCTGAAGCAGGGGGCGCTCAAGCTTGCCTCGCTTTCCACCGGCACCGGCATGGCGCTGCTTATCGGCTTCTTCAGCATCGGGATGATCCTGCCGTTCATGGTAACCAAGCTGTTCCCGAAATCGCGCATGGTGCAGGAGCTGGACGGCTATTTGAAGGAACTCGGCTACATCAAGTACTTCGTCGTGCAGAGCCACGTTTTGCTGATGGTCGCGACGGTCGTGAAAATCATCCTGCGGCTCGGCTTCAACATCAAGTACATCATTGAAACCCCGTGGTTCAAAATTTAGAGTAGGCGGCCATGATTGAAAAGATTGTCGTAGCGATACTCGTTGTAAACATCCTCGGCTTCATCGTCCTCTGGACGCGGAACCAGAATCTGCTCTATGCCATCTTCGCCGCATCGCTGCTTGCGCTGTTCGGCCTGACCGTAGCGAAGGAATACGCCGCCGAATGGCGCCACTACCAGCACGAGTACATCGAAATGGCCATTGAACGGGAAAAGAACCCCGAAACCGCCGAAACGCTGAAACGCACACCCCTCAAAATTCTCCAGGTATGGAACAACGAGCTGGGCATAACCGACCGCTGCGTCTCCTGCCACCTGGGGTACGACAATCCGGCGTTTAAAGACGCCCCGGAACCGTTCCGCTACCACGCGGCGGCCCGCGAACACGACTTTAACAAAATCGGCTGCACCATCTGCCACCAGGGACAGGGACACGCCACCGAAAAAACCGAAGCGCACGCCCACCACATTTCTCACTGGGATTTCCCGATGTTGCCGAACAACATGGTGCAAGCCTCCTGCCCGCAGTGCCACGAGGAACTGTTCCGGCCCGGATACCGCCTGAAAGGGGCCGAGATGATCACCGCCTCGCGCGACCTCACCGAGGGCGTAAACGAACTTGGCGTCAAATGCACCTCCTGCCATACGATCCGCGGCGTGGGCGAAGTGCTTGGACCCGATCTCACCGAGTTTGGCGACAAGACCGGCCACGAATTTGACGGAACCCATGTGATGAAGTACGTGGAAGGGGAAAAGGACAAATACAACTGGACCTTGCAGCACTTCAAGGATCCGGCCAAGATCACCCCGAACGACCCGGAGCTTAAGCTGGAAGAAACCGTGATGCCGAACTACGGTTTAACCGATGAACAGGCGCACGCCCTCACGGTCTACGTTTTCAGCTTCCGCACGCCGAAGCTGCCGGCCAAGTACCTCTACCACAACAGCCAGCAATACATGAAGAAGGGGGGCGAAACGGCTTCCTTCATCGGCGACTACGAACGGCAGTTCCCGAATATCAATTCCCTGCCGGGCGGCCAGCGGCTCTTTATCAAGTCGAAATGCTGGTTCTGCCATACCATCGAAGGCAAGGGGGGCAAGATCGGACCCGACCTCACCAAGGTGGGCAACCGGTATGACAAGGATAAAATGCTGGAGTTCTGGAACAATCCGTCGAAGATGGCCAAGCACTCCCTTGGGGTCAAGTTCAACCTTGATGAAAGCCAGATGGAGCAGATAGCCGACTTCCTGTTGACGCTGAAATAAGTTGCCTAACCGCCTGTTTATGCGTATCCTGAAATGAGGCACGACTGAGCAGGCGCGATGAATGAAAGGTTGAATTATGGCTTCGGAAACCAAGCGCGCATACGATTTTCTGTATGACCAGCGCTCCTACCAAGGGGTGCCGTGCCAGACCAACTGCCCGGTGCATACCGATGTCGAGGGCTACATAAGTCTAATCCGCGAAGGCGATTTCGAGGCCGCGCACCGCCTGATCCGGGAAACCAATCCTTTTCCCGCCGTGTGCGGCCGCATCTGCCAGCACTGGTGCGAGCGGGGCTGCAACCGCCGCATGATAGACCAGTCGCTTTCCATCATGTCGCTGAAACGGTCCGCCACCGACTACTCCAAAGACACGTTCAAGCTGCCGGAACAGCGTTACAACACGCTGGAGCGGGTGGCGATCATCGGCGCGGGTCCGGCCGGCCTCACCGCCGCGCACGATCTGGCGAAGCTGGGCTACCGCCCCACCGTATTCGAAATGTTCCCGCATCCGGGCGGCATGATGCGTTACGGCATCCCGGCCTACCGGCTGCCGCGCGAGGTGATCGATTTCGAGGTGGAATACATCAAGCGGCTCGGCGTGGAAATCCGCTACAACACGGCGGTGGGGCGCGATATCCACTTCCACGAGATGCAGGCGGAATTCAAGGCGATCCTTATCGCCGCGGGCGCGCACAAGGCCGTACACCTGAAAGTGCCGGGCGAAACCCTGAAAGGGGTCTACCACGGTTGCACCTTCATGCAGTTGGTGAATCTGGGCAAATCGCTCCCGCCAATGTCCGGCAAGACCGTCGCGGTCATCGGCGGCGGCTTCACCGCGATGGACGTTTCCCGCTCCAGCATCCGCCTCGGCGCGAAAAAAGTGTATATCGTCTACCGCCGCACCCGCGCGGAAATCCCGGTTAACGAAAAGGAAATTACAGAGGCCGAGGACGAAGGGGTGGAATTCCGCTACATGGAGGCTCCGCTGGAGATCGTCTCCAACGACGGCGTCAACGTCAGCGGCATCAAGCTGATCAAGTCCGAGATGGGCGAGCCGGACTCCTCCGGACGCCGCAAGCCGGTGCCGGTGCCGGGTTCCGAATTCATCCTCGAATGCGACTATGTCATGCCGGCCGTTTCCCAATCGCCGGACATGTCGTTCATCTCCCAAAAATCCGGCCTGCGCCTCACCAGTTGGGGAACGCTGGACGTGAACCAGCGGTTTGAGACCAACCTGCCGGGAATCTTCGCCACCGGCGACTACATCACCGGCACGCGCGACGTGATTAACGTCGTGGCGGACGGCCATCGCACGGCGATCAGCATCGATTCCTACCTGCGCGGCACCCGCGGCGAATACAGCCGCTCGGAAGACCTCCGCCTCAAGGAGGACCAGACGCCGGTGAAACTGGCCGCTTACGACAATATTGCCCGCCACCACGCCGAAAATATCCCGCTGAACCTGCGCCTCAACACCTTTGAAGAGGTGGAGCGCACCTTGACGAAGGAAGAAGCGATGCTGGAAGCCGCCCGCTGCTTCCAGTGCAGCCACACCTGGCGCTACAACTCCGACACCTGCATCCTGTGCAACAACTGCGTGGACGTGTGCCCGCAAAAGTGCCTCGGCATGGCGGAGCTGACCGAACTGGAATTCAGCCGGCTTTTCAACGAGAACATCAGCCTGAAAGAGCAAGGCATCACCGGCATCGAGATCGACCGCGACCTGTGCATCCGCTGCACCTTCTGCGCGCAGGTCTGTCCGACCGACTCCATAGACTTCACCACCTATGAAAAGCCGGAAGTCCGCGTGCAAAGCACAATCGGATCGTTCAAAACCGAGGTTAAGGGGAAGAAGTAATGCTGAAAGTCAAAGACCGCATGGCGCCGAAGCTCAACACCATTCCGGAAGGGTCGTCCGCGCTCGACGCGGCCAAGTACCTCACCGAGCACAGGTTCTCCTCCATTTTCATCGCGCGGGGGGAACAGGTGGTCGGCATGCTGACCGATACCGATTTGGTGCGCAAAATCATGGCGGCCGGGAACGATGGCGCCAAAACGAAGGTGGAGGAAATCATGACCACCACCCTGTTTTCCATCGACCTCAACGCGGCTTTGACCGAAGCGAACGACATGATGGACAAACACCGGCTGCGCCACCTCGCGGTCACCGAGAACGGCAAGATCATCAGCGTCATTTCAATCCGCGATCTCATTCATCCCGCGTACACCGACGGCGAGGGCTGGTAAAGCTTTCGCCGTTTCCAGTACCGTGGTTGGCTTATTCCCTGGGGAGGGGGGGCCAGCCACGGTTTTTTTTTGCCCTGAAACAATTTCAGGGCGCCATCGGGGATTTTCCGGCGGCCGGCTAACCCGCTTTATTCACGGCACAGCGGGTGCAAACGCCAAGTTTTTGAAAGAACGCGGCGGTGAAGAATTTTTCGCGGAAGACATACTTCAGTATGCCGACCAAGAAAAATTCGAGCCAACGCGCAAGATTTCAAAAAATTGGCGTTTGCGGATTATTCATGGTTCCCCATGAATAATCCGGGCTAACCGTGAAGAAGCCAGGCGATAAGGACGACGGCGGCCAGCGCGAAGCGGTAATACACAAAATTGTGCAACGGGTGTTTGCGCAGGTAGTTCATCAAAAATCCGATGGCGAAAAAGCCGGAAACCGCCGCCGCCACAAACCCCGCGCCGACCAGCGACATATCGAACGACTCGTGATTTTTTGCCATCTTCAGCGCGTGCAGCAGCGTCGCCCCGGCGATGATCGGGGTGGAGAGCAGAAACGAGAAGCGGGTGGCGGTCTCGCGCGTGAGGCCGCTAAAGAGGCCCGCCGTGATGGTGATGCCGCTGCGCGACACGCCGGGGATCAGCGCCACCGCCTGCGCGCAGCCGATGATGACGGCGTCTTTCAGCGTTACGTCGCCATCGGTTGCGCGGTTCTGCTCTCCCCTCTTTTCAGCGGCCAGCATGATGAAGCCGACCCCCACAAGCGTGAAGACGATGATTATCGGGCTCCGCAATGCGTGCTCCACCCATTTTTGCAGCAGAATACCGGCGATACCCGCGGGAACGGTGCCGATGATGACCAGCATCAACATTTTGTGGTCTTTCAGGAGGAGGTTTCTCCAGTCTTTCCAGAAGTAGGCGATAAGGGCAAAGAGCGTGCCGCCATGCAGCGCCACGTCAAAGCTGAGCGTATCCAGTTCCCCGCCCCAGCCGAAAAACCAGGGGAAAAGAATAAGATGCGCCGTGCTGCTGACCGGAAAGAACTCCGTCAGCCCCTGCACCAGCCCAAGAACTATCGCCTTAAATATTTCCACGCTTACGGCTCCTGTTTGTTCTCAATTCCGTGTCATTCTGAAGGAGCGCCGGCGACTGAAGAATCCCTTTCCGGAAAGAGATCCTTCGCCCTTGAAGGGCATTTCCGCGGCGGTTTGTACGCGGCTGGCTCCATTGCATTTCGCCGCCGCATTTTATTCCGCCGCTCCCTCGCCTGCGGCTCAGGATGACATACATAAATAGCTCTTCAATAGTCCGCATATTCAAGATTTGTTTAATCGTGATGCGATAATCGCCGCCGCGCGCTTGGCCGCGCCGGCATCTCCCAACTGGCGCCGGATGGCATCCATCTCCGCGCGTTTTTCACGCAGGCGCTCCGGCGATGAAAGCAGCGCGGCGGCTTCGGCCGCCACCGTGGCTGGAACAAAACGGCTTTGGAAATATTCCTTCGCCACCTCGCGCCCGGCGATAAGGTTCGGCAGGCCCGCATATTCCACATGAACCAACAGCTTCGCCAGCCAGTAATTTATGGAGGAGGAGCGGTAAACGATGATCATCGGCGCGCCGAAAATGGCGGCTTCCAGCGTGGAGGTTCCCGATTTCGTGATAAGCAGATCGCAGGCGGCCATCACATCGTGCGAACGCCCTTTGACGATTTTCACATACGGCCTATCACCCGCCGCCTCGCGTATTTTCGCATCGGACATATGGTGCGCCACCGGCAGGACGAATCCGGCGTCGGGGCGTTCCCGTCTGATGATGCCGGCGGTTTCCAGCAGCGTCGGCAGGTTGTAGCCGACCTCGCTGTTGCGGCTGCCGGGGAGCATGCCGACAAGCGTTGAGCATCCCGGCGGCAGAAATTCCCGCTTGAGCGCGGCGCGGTCTTTGGTGAAATCGATTTCGTCCAGCATCGGGTGGCCGATAAAGCGGGCGTCTATGCCGCGCTCTTTGTAAAACGTCTCTTCAAAGGGGAGGATCACCAGCATGGTGTCGACCCACCGTTTCACCGCGCGTATGCGGTAACGCCGCCACGCCCAGAACTGCGGGCAGACGTAGTAGAAAACCGGCACCCCCGCCCCGTGTCCCGCGCGGGCGACGCGGAGGTTGAAATCGGGATAATCGATCAGGATGATGGCGTCATAATCGCGCCGCTTCACGCGGGCGCGCACATCGTTCAGAACGCCGAGGAAGTAAACGATTTTTTCCAGCATCTGCACCACGCCGATGCTGGCCATATCCTTGCAGTGCTGGATGAGGCGCAGACCTTCGGCCGCCATCCGGTCGCCGCCGACGCCGTGGAATTCGGCATCCGGCATGACGGCCTTGATCTCGCGCATCAAGCGCGCGCCGTATATTTCGCCGCTCTCCTCGCCGGCAATAATCAAAAACCGCATGATCGCCGTCACCCCACCATGTCGAGGCGGCGAAGGCGGAATTTTACCCGGAGCGTTTCCTCCGCCAGCCGCCGCACCGCGTCCATGTCGACCCCTTCAACCGGGCCGACGGCGCTCACCACCGTTTCGGGCAGCAGATCGCGGCACCGTTCGGCAAAGGCGATCAGCGCGGGGAATGCGTTCTGTTTGTCGAGCGGATGGCAGATGCGGTTGTAGCTGGCCTGATCCGGCGCGTTGAGCGAGATGGAGACGGTGTCGATCAGCCCCGCCAACTCCGGCACGATGTCGCGCTTATTGAGCAGGCTTCCCTGTCCGTTGGTGTTGAGCCGCACTTTAAGACCGCGTTTTTTCATTTCCGCCGCGACTTCCTTGACGACATCCAGCCGGATGGTCGGCTCGCCAAAGCCGCAGAGCACCACTTCATCGGGGCGCTGGCCGCCGATGGCGGCGATGATATCGGCGGCGGACGGGTCTTTATCGATGCCGAGGTAGTGTCCCTGCACGGTGGGGTCTTCAAGGCGCGGGCAGAAATCGCAAACGTTGCTGCATTCGCGCGTGACGTTCACATAGAGGGAGTTGCGGATTTTGTAGACGATCTCCGCCTGTTGCGGCGTCATGCCCAGGAAAAGTTTTTGAAAATTGCCGTAGGTGAGGCGCGCGAGGTCTTCCAGCGTTACGCCGCGGACGGTGGCGAGCGTCTTGGCGGTCTCGATGATGTAGCCGGGGTCATTCCGCTTGCCGCGCACCTTTTGCGGGGCGAGGAAGGGGCAGTCGGTTTCTATCAGCAGTTTTTCGGGCGGCACCACCTTTGCCGCATCGCGCAGGTTTTGCGCCTTCGGGTAGGTTACGTTTCCGGCGAAGGAGACGTACATCCCCAGTTTTACGGACTCTTCGGCCTCCTTCGGCCCTTCGGAAAAGCAGTGCATCACGCCGCCGATGGCCGGATCAAATTCTTTTTGGAGAATGGGGAAGATGTCGGCGAAGGCGTCGCGGCAGTGAATGATTATTGGTTTTTTTGCTTCGCGCGCGATTTTCAAATGACGGCGGAGCGCCGCTTTTTGTTCCGCCGCGCCGGTGCGGTGGCGGAAGTAATCGAGGCCGGTTTCGCCGATGGCCACCACCCGCGGATGCCGGGCGAGCGCGGCGATGGATTTGTAATCGGCTTCGGATATGTTTTCGACATCGTTCGGATGTACCCCGGCGGCGGCGTACATGTTGGGATACCGCTCGGCCAGCGCCACCGCGCCGTGCGCGGAGGGGATGTCGTAGGCCACGTTCAAAATAAGGTGATCGGTCAGGCGCGCGGCGACTTCGTGGATGTCGCCGTCGAAATCGCGGTTGTTGAGGTGGGCGTGCGAATCGGCGAAATGGGGAAGGCGCGCGGACTTTTCCATCGGCGTCATTTCCCCTTCACGATGGTCGCTTCCCTCCCCTGCCCCGTCGAAACGATGGTGATCGGCGCTTCGGATTGCTCCTGCAGGAAATCGATGTAGCGCTTGGCCTTGTCCGGCAGCTTGGCGTAATCGGTGATACCGGCGGTCTGCGCCCGCCAGCCGTCGAATTCGCGGTAGAGCGGCACGGCCCGTTCGAGGATGGAAACGTCGTCGGTGATCCGTTCCACCGTTTTGCCGTCCACTTTGTAGGCGATGCATACGTGGAGCGATTTCATTTTGTCCAGCACGTCCATCTTGGTGAGGGCTATTTCGTCCACGCCGTTTATTTCGGTGGCATAGCGCGCCACCACGCCGTCGAACCAGCCGCAGCGGCGGGGGCGGCCGGTGGTGGCGCCGAATTCGTTCCCCTCGTCCTGTATCTGCGCGCCGACTTCATCTTTCAGCTCGGTGGGAAACGGCCCCTCGCCCACGCGGGTGGTATAGGCCTTTATCACGCCGATGACGTTGTCAATTTTATTGGGGGCGATGCCGAGGCCCACGCAGGCCCCGCCCGACGCGGTGTAGCTGGAGGTGACGTAGGGATAGGTGCCGTGATCGAGATCAAGCATCGTCCCTTGCGCCCCTTCACAGAGGATGTTCTTGCCGGCCTTGATGCCATCGGCCAGCAGCTTGCGGGTATCGCCGATATATGGCGCAAGCTTGGGGGCGAGCGCCAGCACTTCGTCATACACTTTTTGCGCGTTTAATTTTTCGCTGTGGTAGTAATTCTCGAAAAGGCAATTCTTCATGTCTATAAGCTGCCCGATGGCGTGCTTAAGCTTCTTTTCATCGTAGAGATAAAACATCGGGATGCCGATCCGCTTGGTTTTGTCGGCATAGGTGGGGCCGATTCCCTTGCCGGTGGTGCCTATTTTGGTTTGGCCCTTGCTGCTTTCGTTGGCCTTGTCCATCACCTTGTGAACCGGCAGGATGCAGTGCGCGCGCGGCGAGATGACCAGCCGGCCGCCCACTTCGATGTTGCCCGCCCTGAGCTGTTCGATTTCGAGAAACAGCGATTCGGGATCCACCACCACGCCGGAGCCGATGAGGCAGGCTTTTCCCGGACGGAGGATGCCGGACGGGATAAGGTGCAGCACGAATTTTTTGCCGTTCACCACCACGGTGTGGCCGGCGTTGGCGCCGCCCTGGTAGCGGGCGACGATATCGCTCTTATCGCAAATCAGGTCGACGATTTTGCCTTTGCCCTCGTCGCCCCACTGCATTCCTACTAAAACCGATACAGGCACGTTTTTCTCCTTGCTGCTTGGCGTTTGCCGGAAAAATCAGATTTCCAGCTTGCCGGCTTCCACCCCGGTGGCGGCAGTGATGATTTTAAACCCGTTTCCGCCCGCCGGGACGAGGATTTCGGCAATGTTCATTTTTTGGGCGAACGCCAGCGCATCCTTGAGGCCGAGGTTTGCAAGCGGGACGATGACGGAAAATCCCTTCGCCCGCAATGCGTCGGCGGCGGCGGTGTTTCCGGCATCGAGCAGGAGGTAGTCGGCCCCCTTCCAAAGGTTGTTCCCCCCTTCGCGCATCAGCGCGTCGACCACCATGTCGATATCGAAGGCGAAGCCGACGGCGGGGATATCCGGCCCGAAGCGTTTTACCAAGTTGTCGTAGCGTCCGCCGTTGCCCAGCGGCGCGCCGGCGGCGGAGAAAAGCTCCATAATAACGCCGGTGTAGTAACCGAACCCGCGCATCTCCCCCAGGTCGATGGAGAGTTTTTTTCCAAATCCGTTTGACGCCAGCGCATCGTAAATGGCGGCCAGGTTGTCCAGCGCGGCCAGCGCGGCGGCGTCGTCCGCGGCGATGGCGCGCGCCTTGCCGATGACTTCCTTGCCGCCGAAAAGCCCGGTCAGCGCGACGATCCGCTCCGCCTGCTCCCCTTGTACCCCGGCGGCGGCCAACTGCCCCCGGAGCGCGGTTTTGTCTTTTTTGGCCAGCGAGGTTTTAATGCCCTCCATTTGCATGGCGGGAAACGGCTTAAGAAACGAATTGATGACGCCCGCGTGCCCCAGCGAAAGGGCGCAGCCGCCGGGGAACGCTTTTTCAAGCACCGCCTTGACGCTCAGGACGATTTCGATATCGGCTTCCGGCCCCGCGTGGCCGACAATTTCCAGCCCCGCCTGGTTGATAACATACTGCTCCCCCTTCCCCTTCTTGGCGTGGCGGAAAACCGGCCCGCTGTAGAAGAGCCGCAACGGCAGCGGCCGTTGCGCAAGATGGGTGGCGGCGGAACGCGCGATTTGCGAGGTGATGTCGTTACGCAGCGCGATGGGGCGGCCCGACTCGGCTTCGCTGAAACGGATGATCCGGTTGCGCTCGTCTTCCGAAAGGCCGGCGGCGGCCGACTCGTAGTAATCAAGCAGGGGAGTATCGATCTCCTCGAACCCGCGCGACCGCAGGGTAGCGTGAACCGCCTGCTCCAGGGCGCGGCGCCGGGCCGCCTCCTCGAACAGGAAGGTTCTCGTCCCCTGCGGTATCGCGGTCGGATTCAGCTTCAAAGCTTGATGGCCCAGGCTTTCAGTACATTTTCAATTTTCAGCAGCCCGTCGATAACATCCTTGGAGACTTCGGAGTCAACGCTGATAAGGCTCACGGCCTCCTTCAGCGGCGCGGTGCGCCCGAGGTTGAACTGGCCGATGTTGATCTTGTTCTTTCCCAGATAGGTGCCCACCGCGCCGATGACCCCCGGCCTGTCGGTGTTGGTGAACATGATGAGGTTCCCTTCGGGAATGGCGTCGATGCGGATGTCGTTGATGTTCACGATGCGCGGCTCGTTCTTGCCGAAAATGGTGCCGGCCACGGTCTGTTCCCCCTGGTCGGTCACCACGCGGAGCGAGAGAAGGCCCGCGTAGTCATGCACTTTTTTGCTGACGGTGGTCTTCACGTCTATGCCGCGCTCCTTGGCCAGGAACGGCGCGTTGACGTAGTTCACCTCCAGCCCCATGACCGCGAGGAAGCCCTTGAGGGCGCTGGTGGCCAGCGGTTTCATGTCCACATCGGCGATCTCGCCGCTGGTGGCGATTTCGACTTCCTTAATTCCCTGTCCGCTGATATGGGCGATGAAGCGCCCCATTTTCTCGGCGAGGGAGAGGTACGGCTTGATTTTCTTGAGAACTTCGGGATCCACATCAGGCACGTTCACCGCGTTCATGATGATCCCCTGCTCGAAGAAGGTGACCAACTGTTCGGCGATGGCGACGGCGACGTTTTCCTGCGCCTCGGCGGTGCTGGCCCCCAGATGCGGGGTGCAGATCACCTGCGGCAGGGCCAGCAGCGGGTTGTCCGCCGCCGGGGGCTCCTGCTCGAACACGTCCAGCGCGGCGCCGGCCACATGGCCGCTCTTTACCGCTTCGGCCAGGGCGGTTTCATCTATGATGCCGCCGCGCGCCGCGTTGACGATGCGCACGCCTTTCTTCATCATGGCGAACTGTTTCGCGCCGACCATGTGCCTGGTTTCCGGTGTGAGCGGCGAGTGGATGGAGATGAAGTCGGCCCGTTTGTAGACCTCGTCCAGCGATACCAGCTCAACGCCCAGTTCGGCCGCCTTGTCTTTCGATATGAACGGGTCGAAGGCGATAACCTGCATCTGGAAACCCTGCGCCCGGCGGGTGACGATGGAGCCGACGCGGCCGATGCCGACGATGCCGAGGGTTTTGCCCAGCAGCTCGACGCCGATCAGCTTGCGGTCCCATTTACCGGCCTTGATGCCGGCGGTTCCCTGCGGGATGTTGCGGGCCAGCGCGCACATCAGCGCGACGGCATGTTCGCCGGTGGTGACGGTGTTGCCGCCCGGGGTGTTTTCCACCGCGATGCCGCGTTTGCTGGCGGCGGGGTTGTCCACGTTGTCCACCCCCGCGCCGGCGCGGCCGACCACTTTCAGGTTTGTCGCCGCGGCGATGACTTCCGCCGTCACCTTGGTGGCGGAGCGGATGACGAGGCCGTGGTATTGCGCGATGACGCCGAGAAGCTCTTCCTTCTTCATGCCGACTTTCACGTCGACATCGATGACGGAGCTTTTTTTCAGTATCTCGATGCCGTTGTCGGAAAGTTCGTCGCTGACGAGGACTTTGTATTTGCCGGTCATCACTTCACCTCGAACCCGTCGTGCAGCACCGCTTCCGCCGCGCCGACGCCCGCGCCAAACTGGACCTTGTGGCCGAATTTGTGCAGCGCCATTTCAATGGAGGAAAGGGCGATCACCATGTCGAATTCGCCGAAATAGCCGAGGTGGGCGATGCGGATGATTTTCCCTTCCCACTGGTCCTGCCCGCCGGCGAAAGTGACGCCGAAGTTGTCGCGCAGCGCCTTGACGAATTTCTTTCCGTTGACGGCTTCGGGGAGGTAAACGCCGGTCATCGCTTCGGTGGGCGATTTGGTGACCATCTTGAGTCCCAGCGCGTCGGTGCCGGCGCGCACGCCGCGGGCCAGCAGTTCGTGGCGCGCGAAGATCGCGGGGTAGGTTTCCTCTTCCATCATCTTGAGGGCTTCGAGGAGGCCGTTCACCAGCGACACCGCCGGGGTATAGGCGGTGGTCTTGTCCTTCAGGTTTTTGCGCTCTTTCTTGAGGTCGAAGTAGAACTTGCTGTTCTTCACCTTGTCGGCCTTGGCCCACGCCTTGTCCGAGAGGGCGATGAAGCCGAGGCCCGGCGGCATCATCATCGCTTTCTGGCTGCCGCAAATCAGGATGTCCACGCCCCAGTCGTCCATCGGGATGTCGAACACGCCCACGCCGGTGATGCCGTCCACGACGAGCAGCACGTCGCGCTCTTTCGTGATGGCGGCCAGTTCCTTAATCGGCATTTTAACGGTGGTGGAGCTTTCAGTCGCCTGTATCAGAATGCCCTTGATATCCTTGTCGGCGTCGAGGCGCTTCTTGATGTCCTGCGGGTCGACGGCATTGCCCCATTCGATTTTCACTTCGTCCACAACGAGGTCGAACGCCTGCGCGATTTTCGTCCAGCGCTCGCCGAACTTGCCGCCGTTGACCGATATGACTTTTTCGCCTTTGTTGAAGCAATTGACGACGGCGCTTTCCATGGCGCCGGTGCCGGAGGAGGAGAGGATGATGACATCCTGTTTGGTGTGGAACAGCCCCTTGAGCTTTTCCGCCGCCGCGCCGAATACCGCGCTGAACTGCGGTGTCCGGTGGTGGATGATCGGCTGGGCCATCGCCAGCAGGATTCTTTCGGGGACCGGTGTCGGGCCGGGCGAAAGCAGATAGTTCTTTTTCATTGCCACTCCTTATAAAATGCTAAAAAACACGTTATTCCCGTCTTTATGCCATCCAAACGCAGCCCGCTTCAAGCAGGCGGGTCAAGGGGGGTATTATAGAAAGGAAAGGGTCAAATTTCCAGCACTACCGTGCCGGCGAGTTTGTCGTGCCAGGACTGGCGGTGGCGATCCATCCCGGCCCACAAATAGCCCAACCCGAAGAGGAACCAGGAGGTGGCGTACCCCATCGTCCGGAGCGCCGCGCGGAAGCCGTCCACTTCTCCGCCGTCCAGCGCAACCACCTTTATTCCCAACACCTGTTTGCCGGGGGTCTGGCCGCCGTGGGTAAGGAAATAAACGAAATAAACGGTGTAAAACAGCAGGTAAAACAGGATGCTTGCGAGCACGAAGCGGATTTCGCCGTCCAGCCCGGCGCCATGAAAAGCCCGGTAAAACGCTCCCGCCCCCCATATGGTGAGGTATGCGGCAAAGTAACAAATCAGGTTATCGATAACGAAAGCGGCAAGCCGGACGAAAAAACCGGCATACGCCACCGGCGTATTTATTGCGGCGGGGGTAACGGGCGGGGCCGATATTTCTTCGAAAGTATAGGCGGCCAAGGCGGCGCCGAGGTGGGGATTAATCAAGCTTCAGATCGCTCAAATCGATATCGATGTCGAAGTCGTCCTTCTTCTTTTCGTCTTTTTTCGGCTCTTCTTTTTTACCCGCGCCGCCAAGGTCAACATCGTCAAGGTTGATGTCCAAGTCAAAGCCGTCCATGTTGAAATCGGCGGCGGGTTCGGCGGGCGCGGCGGCCGGAGCGGCCCCTTTGGCTGGAGCCGGTTTTTCTTCTTCCGCCGCAATTTCGATATCTCCCAGATCAAGCGGGAATTCGTCTTCCTTTCCCGCCGGCGTAACGGCTTCCTCGATTTCGCCGAGGTCGAGCGTTTTTGCGTCTTCCGGGGGCGCGGCGGGGGTTTCTTCCAATGAACCCAGATCAAAATCGATCCCCTCCAGGTCGTGGGGGGCGGTGACTTTATTATCGGCCGCATCTTCCTTCGCGGGTTCGGCAACGGCTTCAGCGCCGAGGTTTATTTCTTCCTCTTCCGCCGCTGGCAGTTTGATGGAAGCGGTTTCATCCGCCGATTCTCCCATGCCGCTCAGGTCAAGCTCGTCCGCTCCTCCCAAGTCGATGTCGGCGCCGATATTGGTGAAGTCGGTATCGGAACCGATGGCCGCCTCAAAGCCGGAAGTACCTGACATCTTGTCGGTTGCCGATGTTTCCGAGAATCGCTCGGTGCCATGATCTTCTTCCACCAGCGAAGCCGGTTCAGCCACCGCGGCTTGCGGCGATGCCTCATGGCGCAATGTCGCCATCAGACCGAGGGTGCTGTACTGGGGATAGTCAATCCCCATCTCGGTTTTGTGCAGCGTCAGGTCGTTACCGCACTTTTTGCAAGTATTGATATATTCAAAACTTGCGAAATTACATTTGGGGCACTTCATCTAGCTGTTTACTTTATCATATTTTCCGCTAATACCAAATACCAGCCTTTTCCAATATGGAATGAGTCTGAAGGGGGGACGTGATTCCAACATGAAATGAGTCTGAAAGCTGTTCATGATAGGGGGATGAATACCATCATGAGCCTGAACGAGTTACAGAGCATTGACCAATTGAACCTGTTT
>JACRGQ010000045.1 GCA_016217735.1 Nitrospinota bacterium | reverse complement strand
CGAGGCGATTTCGTCTTCGGCCTGCACCAGCGTGCCATCCAGCTTTGGCAGCCATTGCGCCATGTAGTTGGCTATTTCGGTGGCCGGGGTGATCGGGTAGGCGCTGAAGAACCGGCAGCCGCCGAGAACCGCGCCGAGGCCGGCCGCCTCGTTGCCGGAGATGATGATGACGTCTTTCGCCATTTTGCCGGCGGAGCCCATCGTGAACGGGTCGGTTTTCTTGTGGTGTTCCTTCATGTAGGTGATACCGGCGTCAACGGCCTTCAGGTTGGTGGCAACCACCTGTTCGCCCTTCTTGCCGAATTTTTCACGGAGAAGGTCTTTCAACTCTTCCAGCGCGATGTCGAACATGTAGGAAAGGGCGCCCAGCGCCACCATGTTCTTCGCGCGGTACATTTCGAGATCCTTCTTGGCGATGCGGCTCATCGGCAACGGATAGCAGATGACGCCGTCGATTTTCACTTCCTCTTCGATGTCGCCATCGGGGTAATCGTAAATCAGCACGGTGCCGGGCTTCAGGTCCGCCTTATTCTTATCCAGCGCTTCCTTGTTGAAGGCGCAGAAGATGTTGGAACCGGAGCCTTCGGACATGATGTGGTCTTTCGAGAACCGCACCTGGTACATGGCGTAGCCGCCGCGTATTTCCGCCGGGAAAGTTTTGAACGTAAGCACGTTCAGCCCGGAACGGGTTGCCGCCTGGGTTATCATGTCGCCGGCGCTGATGATGCCTTCGCCCCCTTCGCCGCCGATGCGTATGATTAAATCGCTCATTAACTTCTCCTTTTACCTCTTCGGTTTTTTCTTCAAGGTCTTCTTTTTCGCTACTTTTTTCTTCCCAACGTTCTTCTTCGCCGCTTTCTTCGCGGTTTTCTTTTTTGCTTTTTTCTTCATCAATACTTTTTTCATCGTCTCCCCGATGTCGGCCGGGCTTTCGCACACATAAATGCCGGCGGCCTCCATCGCTTTCATCTTCTCAATGGCGGTGCCTTTGCCCCCCGCGATAATCGCGCCGGCGTGCCCCATGCGGCGGCCGGGCGGCGCGGTTTGGCCCGCGATGAAGCCGACGACCGGCTTTTTCACGTGGGCCTTCACATACTCGGCGGCCTCTTCCTCGGCGCTGCCGCCGATCTCGCCGATCATGACGATGGCGTGGGTGTCCGGGTCTTCGTTAAAAAGCCTGATGGCATCGAGGTGGCTGGTGCCGTTCACCGGGTCGCCGCCGATGCCGATGCAGGTGGACTGGCCGATGCCCAGGGCGGTCAACTGTCCCACCGCTTCATAGGTGAGGGTGCCGGAGCGCGATACGATGCCGACATTGCCGGGCTTGTGAATGTGCCCCGGCATGATGCCGATCTTGGCCTGGCCGGGGGTGATGATGCCCGGGCAGTTCGGCCCGATGAGGCGCGCGGAAGAGCCCTGCATGGCCCGTTTTACCTTCACCATATCCTGCGGCGGAATCCCTTCGGTGATGCAGACGATCAGCCCGATGCCGGCGTCGAGCGCCTCCAAAATCGCGTCGGCGGAAAACGCCGGCGGCACGAAAATCATCGTGGCATTCGCCTTGGTCGCCTTCACCGCGTTTTTCACGGTGTTGAACACCGGTATCCCTTCGACGTTCTGCCCTTCCTTGCCGGGGGTGACGCCAGCCACCACGGCGGTGCCATAGGCGCGGCAGCCCAGCGCGTGGAACATTCCTTCTTTGCCGGTTATCCCCTGCACCAGCAGCCGGGTTTTTTTCCCCACCAGTACGCTCATCGCATCACCCCTTGACCGCGGCGACCGCTTTTTGGGCGCCGTCTTTCATGCCGTTGCCGATAAGGAATTTAAGCCCGCTTTCGGCGAGTATTTTCCTTCCTTCTTCCACGTTCGTCCCCTCCATCCGGATGACGATAGGGATTTTGATGTTGATCTTTTTCGCCGCGGTCACGACGCCGGTCGCGAGGCGGTCGCAGCGGAGGATGCCGCCGAAGATGTTGATGAAGATCGCCTTGACCGACGAGTCGGAGATGATGATCTTGAGCGCCTCTTCGATCTGCTCGGCGCTGGCGCTGCCCCCCACGTCCAGGAAGTTGGCCGGCGCGCCGCCGCAATACTTGATGATGTCCATGGTGGCCATCGCCAGCCCGGCGCCGTTCACCATGCAGCCGATTTCGCCGTCCAGCTTGATATAGTTCAGGCTGAATTTGCTGGCTTCTATCTCCAGCGGATCCTCTTCGTTGAGGTCGCGGAAGTCGATGGCTTCCTTGTGGCGGAACAGGGCGTTGTCGTCGTACGCCAGTTTCGCGTCGAGCGCCAGCAGTTTGTTTTCCTTGGTGGCCACCAGCGGATTGATCTCCGCCATGGAAAGGTCTTCCTTTATATACAGCTCGTAAAATTTGGCGATGAAGGCGGAAACCTGCCCGATCATCTCCTGCGGAAAACCCAGCCCGAAGGCGAGCTGGCGGCACTGGTACGGCATGATGCCAACGGCGGGATCGATGAAGACTTTCAGGATTTTTTCCGGGTGCTTTTCGGCCACTTCCTCGATGTCCATCCCCCCTTCGGTGGAGGCCATGATGACGTTTTGCGATGAGGCGCGGTCCAGCACGATGCTGAGATAGTATTCTTTGGCTATCTGGCAGCCCGCTTCGACGAGCAGCTTCTTGACGATGCGCCCTTCCGGCCCGGTCTGGTGCGTCACCAGATTCATTCCCAGAATCGCTTTGGCCTGGTTTTCCGCTTCGTCCTGACTGAAGGCGAGCTTTACGCCGCCCCCTTTGCCACGCCCCCCGGCGTGTATCTGCGCTTTCACCACCACCGGGAAACCGCCCAACCGTCCCGCGATTTCGCGTACGTTGTACGTGGTGTCCGTGGGGCAGCCTTCCGGCACCGGCAGGCCGTATTTGCGCAAAACTTCCTTGGCTTGATACTCGTGTAATTTCAAAGTAAATCCTCCCAAAAAGAGACAGGTAAACTTACCACTTTTCGCCGCCTTTTGGCAACCGGAACCCGGGAGGGAGAAATACAAAAGGGGCGGATCGTACGATCCGCCCCTCTTTAAACAGCGGTTAATCCCGCGGGAAAAAATACGGGTTACATCAAATAGCCGTTTTCGCCGTGCTGCGTCAGGTCAAGCCCCATAACCTCGTCTTCCCCGGTCACGCGCAGGCCCATGGTGGCGTCCAGCGCCTTGAGGATGATGAAGGTCAGGATGAAGCTGTAGCCCCATGTGGCAGCCACGGAAAGCATCTGTTTCGTCAACAGCCCGCCGTTGCCGTAAAAGAGGCCGTCGGCCCCGGCGCTGTTTACCGCGACGGTTGCGAACAGGCCGGTGGCGATGGCGCCCCACGTGCCGCCAACGCCGTGTACGCCGAACGCATCCAGCGCGTCGTCGTAGCCCAGTTTGCCCTTAGCCACAATCGCGAGGTAGCAGATCACGCCCGCGCCGAAGCCGATGATGATCGACGCCATCGGGGTGACGAACCCCGCCGCGGGGGTGATGGCGACCAGCCCGGCCACCGCGCCGGATGCCGCGCCCAGCACGGTCGGTTTACCGCGGTGCGTCCATTCCGCCAGCACCCAGCCCAGCGAAGCCGCGGCGGTGGCGATGTGCGTGGCGACGAAGGCGGTGACCGCCAGCGCGCCGGAGGTCAGGGCCGACCCGGCGTTGAACCCGAACCAGCCGAACCAGAGCAGCGCCGCGCCGATAACCGTCATGGTGAGGTTGTGCGGTATCATCGGCTCGGCGGGATACCCTTTGCGTTTTCCCAACACCAGCGCGCAAACCAGCGCCGCCACGCCGGAGGAGATGTGCACCACGAGGCCCCCCGCGAAATCGAGCGCCCCCATTTTCATCATCCAGCCGCCGCCCCACACCCAGTGCGCCAACGGGTCGTACACGATGGTGCTCCACAGTACGATGAAGACCAGATATGTGCTGAACTTCATCCGTTCGGCGAACGCGCCGGAGATCAGCGCGGGGGTGATGACCGCGAACATCATCTGGAACATCATGAAGAGCTGCGCCGGAATGGTGCCGTTGGGGGCGAGGCCGACGCCTGAAAGCCCCGCCAGCGAAAGATCGCCGATAACGCCGCCCACGTCCGGGCCGAACGCCAGCGAATAGCCGATAAGCACCCACTGTATCGAGATCACGCCGAGCGCGATGAAGCTCTGCATGATGACGCTCAAGACGTTCTTGCGGCGCACGAGGCCGCCGTAGAAGAGGGCCAACCCCGGCGTCATCAGCATGACGAGGGCGGTGGAGATGAGCATCCATGAAGTATCGCCGGAGTCTATATGCGGCGCCGGCGCGGGGGCCGCTTCGGTTGCCGGTACCGCCACTGCCGCCGGTTCGGCGGCGGGAACCGCCGCGTCTTCGGCAAATGCAACGCCGGCCATCATGAACATGCCAACAAGGATAAGTGCGCTTAATATTTTTTTCATTGCCTTCTCCGTCATATCGCTTCTTTGCCGCGTTCTTTGGTGCGGATGCGGATTGTTTCTTCAATGGGGGAGACAAAAATCTTGCCGTCCCCTATCTGCCCCGCGTAGGCGGCGCCGATAATGGCATCGACCGCCTTGTCCACCATTTCTTCCGGCACCACCGTTTCCAGCTTCACCTTGGGCAGGAAGTCGATTTTGTATTCCGTGCCGCGGTAAAGCTCGGTATGTCCTTTTTGGCGGCCGAACCCTTTCACCTCGGTTACTGTCATGCCATATATGCCGATCTCGATCAGCTTCGCTTTCACTTCGTCGAGTTTGTGCGGCTTTATGATCGCCTCTATCTTTTTCATTGTTCACCTCTCTCAAAGGGTTATTCGTGTTCTGAATGATGCGGGTGTTCCGGCTTGCCGTCGAAAGCCGCGAAGTTAACGTCAAGCTGGAAGGTGATAGTCGGCTTTATGTTGCTGTCGTTGTATATGTCATAGCCGACTATGAAGCTGGCGTCCGGCACCATGTAGTAGCAGATGCCGAAGCTCAGCGCGCCATAGCTGCTTTTGCCGCCCATATAGTCAACGGCCGCCCACCATTTGTCGGTAAGTGACTTGTCCCAGGAAGCGAGGATGCCGGTGTTGGCCTTTTGGGCCGGGTCGCTTACTTCGACCAGCACCTTGTCGTTGCCGGAAAAGTAACCAACGCTGAAGCGGCCGAGCGTTTCGAAGGTCTTGGCGGCCAATCCGTACACGATGTTCGACTGTGTATTGAGGCCTGACATGGAAGAATCGTCCTTGCCGCCGAAATCATAACCGCCGATGGCAAATGCGGGTGAATACTCGCCAAAGGCTCCTTCATTAAGCCCCAGTTTTGCATTGTAGAAAAACGGCGCGTCGGCGACCGCGCCGGCGGAACCGGTGAGGTCGCGGTAATCAAGGCCCACCTCGATACCCAGCTTGTCACTGACCGACGGCGGCAGAACGCCAACGGTCAGGCCGTAATTGATAACGCTGAAACCGCCCTCAGTGCCTGTTTTTTTGGCAACGGTGTTGTAGGTATCCACCCCCAGATGCACGGTGCCGTACTTCTGGATGTCCGTTGACGGTATCCATATCTGCGTGGAGGGAGTGGCATGCGCCGTCCCCGCGGCCCCCAGCGCAAGGGCCGCCGCAAGCATCCTTAAAGTCTTCTTCATCATTCCTCCTCTTTGTTTGTTCCCTGTTTTTTATTTGCGCGCATTGCAAACCTGCCTTTGTGGGAAAGCAAACAGCGGGCCAAACCGTAACAGGCGGTAAATATGTTCTTTGCCGCGATTTCGTTATCGGCCGCCGCCCGTTATCCGGGCATACGGTTCAGGGTTATGCCTGTTATTTAGGCATTGCATGACGGCCGGGAACGGCGCACGCTCCGGAAAACAGCGCGGCATGGCCGTTGCCGGCTCAATACGGTTTCATCCCCGGCGGGAAGAGCCTCTTTTCGAACTCTTCGCGGGAAAGACGATCCGCCACGGTTTTATGGCAGTAATCGCAGCCTTGATTCAGGTTTGCGCCATTGGCATCTTTCATCCGCTGGTTATGGCACCGGAAACATCCCTGGTCGCGCGCGTGCCGGTTCATGTTCTGGTAGGTTCCCCATTTGATGTTCATGTCCGGATAGAGATATTTCAACGCCTCATCCGTGATGATCCCGGCGATGTTTTCCGCGTCGGGGCTCAGCGGCCACGCGGCGGTTATCTCGGCGTAAACCGTATCGGCGATGGCGGTTCGCGGCGTCTCGGCGGCCTTGCGCAGGGTTTTTTCCAAAACCTGCTTGGCGTATGGCAACGAACGGTCGACTTTACCGGCGGCGATAAGGGCGTCGGCTATTTCTTCCGCGTTTTTGAACCGGTGCCCGATCCTGTTGTGGCAATCGGTGCAATCCATTTCGCGCATTTCCCCCTTTCCTTTGACGACGTAGATGGGGCGGCCTTTGCTGGTTTTCTTCACCACCTCGATGGCGGGGGGGAGTTCCCCCTCCATAGACCATGATTTCGTTCCGGCGGGGGTGCGGGCCTCCACCCACGTTATTTTTTCCCTTTTGGGGTCGAGCGTGTAATAGCGGATATGGAGGGACTTGGAGCTGTGCGCGTGAACGCCGTATGCCCCTTCCTTCTTCGATGAACCGACATTCATCATAATGGCCGAGACCAGCCCGCCGCTTTTTTCATCGTCCTTGAAGGTTTCATACACCCGTATCCGGGCGGGCGGCGCCTGCTCCGTGTTGTGGCAGGTCTGGCAGGTGTCTTCCGACGACGGCAAGGTTTCGACCGGGGCCGGTATCGGGCGCTTGAAGTGGTTGGTTATCACGGCTATCACCTGCCATGATCCGCGCATTTTTGAAACCACCATGCCCTTCACCCCTTCGCCGACATGACAACTGACGCAATTGATGTTCGCGTGCCCCGAGTTGGCGTGCGCCACCGCTTCCGGTTCCATGACGGAATGGCAGGTTTGCCCGCAGAACTTGCTGGAGTTCATGAACTTGCCCGATTCAACGCCTCCCAGCCCCATGAAAAACACGAACAGGCCGATGGACGCCCCAAATACCGTCAGGGCCTTTTTTTCGTTCTTGATGCTGAGTTGCTGAACCCAAAACGGTTCCGCTCCCGGCTTTCCCTTGAAAATAAGTTTCCCGGCGGCTATCAAAGAGCCGCCGGCGGCGACGATCATCGGCAAGCCGAGAAATCCGAGCGCGCCGTAATACGGGTTCATCACATCGCCGCTCACCATGAAGAGCATCACGAACAGCGCCAGCAAAATAAGCCCCCCGGCGGCCAGCACGCTGCCGATGGCGCTTACCGGGTTGGATGCCCCCCATAAAAGGGCGCGGCGAAGGTAGCGGTTTATTTTTGATTCCGGCATTGCTTATCCCATGCAGGCCGGCAACCCGCCCGTAAAAGCGGGTTGCCGGACGTTTTTGTTACTTCAAATACCACGTAGACGTTTTGCTCCCCTTTTCCCAGGGGGGCACGAACAGATGCCGGTACGAGTCGCCAAGCTTTCCCGATTTCAGCGCTTCCAGCGTCTCCTTTTCCGGGGCATTCCGGAACCACTTGTGCCATTCGCCGGCCAGCATCCTGTCGATGTAGGCGTTCGCCTCCTTGTCCTTCAGCTTTTGCACGGCGGGAATGAACTCCATGTAGAAGTGCTTGCCCACCTCGTACATGCCGTGCCACCAGGTGTAATCCGGCCCCATCATGCTGGCGCCGTGCCGCGCGCGCCTTCCTTCGTGGTGCCACAATTCCCAATATATCCATTCAACCTCGTTGGTGAACCGGGTCTTGTGCTCCAGTGATTTGTTCTTCTTCAGTATCTCCACAATCTCCGTGGCGGGTTTGGCGAACTTTTCGTCGTAGAGGTTCACCAACCCGTCAAACTGATAATAAAATCCTTTTACGAACCGTTTCCCGTGGCATGCCTGGCAGACATCGACCATTTTTTCCCGCTTCGCCATGCCGTCTTCCTGCGGCTTGCTGACCGCCGGCCGCAGGTTCCACGAAATGCGCTCGCCCACGTCATGCGTCGTGTCCTGCTTCTGTGTGGCGCCCATGTGGCAGGAGGCGCAGGTCGGGGCGCGGTAATAATCCACGCCAACCACCCACTTATCCTTATCCATGTGCATCTCGCCGTTTTCCCGCGCGGCGCGATAGGCGATGCCATGCTTGGATTCTTCATATATTTCCTTCTGGGGGTGATCCGGACCCAAGTGGCACTTGCCGCAGTTTTCCGGCGCGCGGGCCTGCTCCTTGTTGAAGGAATGCCGGCTGTGGCAGGCGTTGCACGCCCCTTCGCTGCCATCGGGGTTAATCCGCCCGATCCCGCTGTTCGGAAAGCTGGCCCGCGAAAGCTTGTTGGGGCTGGCGGGGTCGATTATTACCCTGGTGCCGTGGCAGCTTTCGCAGCCGGTCATCACCGCCGGACCGCCCGCCATGACCCCGGCCAGATAGTTGTCGAGCGATTCCAAAATCCTTCCCGCTTTCGCGTGGTGCGATTTCGCGACCTCTTTTTGCTGCTTTTGGTGGCAGCGGCCGCAGTCTTGCGGCGTTACCAGCGTTGCTATCAACAGCCCCTCGTGCATGAACGCGTCCGGCTCGCCGGGCTGCGCCTGATGGCAGGAGTAGCAGGTGACGTTCCGTTTGCCGTGGGCGGATTCGGCCCATTGTCCGTACAGGCCGGGGTTTTCCCGCTTGTGGCAGATCATGCATTTGCCGGCGAGTTTTTCCTTGGTCATCTCTTCCGCCGGTTCGGCGGCGAGCGCGGCGGCGGCCAACAGCATGAAAGATATTATGGAAATAACCGTTTTTTTCAGCATAGTCACCTCTTTCCCCAATTCAGTTGTAGGCGTTTTCCCGGTGTTCAGTCCGGTCAAGGCCCATCAGTTCGTTATCCCTGGAAGGACGGAGTCCCGCCGCCATGTCCACCACTTTCAGGATCGCCATGCTGCCCACAAAGCAGTAAATGGAAACCGCGATGGCCGCCCCCATCTGCACCAGCAACTGTCCGCTGTTCCCTTCCAGCAGCCCTTTGGCCCCTTCGATGCCCGTCACCGCCGAAGATGCGAACACGCCGGTCGCCAAGGCTCCCCATATCCCCCCGACGCCGTGTATGCCGAACGCGTCGAAAGCGTCGTCATAGCCCATCCGGTGTTTGAAGTAGACGGCGAAATAACAGGCGACGCCGGCGATCATCCCGATGAAAAGGGCGGCAAGCGGCGTAACATATCCCGCCGCCGGGGTGATGGCCACAAGGCCGGCCACCGCGCCCGATGCGATCCCGACCGCGGTGGGGCTCTTGCCGTGAATCCATTCAGTGACGAGCCAGCTCAATGCCGCCGCGGCCGCCGCCGCATTGGTCGCCAGAAACGCGCTGGCCGCCAAGCCGTTTGCCGCCATGGCCGAACCGGCGTTGAAACCGAACCATCCAAACCACAAAAGTCCGGCGCCGGTAACCACCATCGGAACATTGTGGGGAACGATCATTTCGGTGCCGTAGCCGGTCCGTTTGCCCAGATACATGGCGGCGGCCAAGCCGGACACCCCGGCGGAAATATGCACCACCGTGCCCCCGGCAAAATCAAGCAGCCCTATCCGGGCAAGCCAGCCGCCGCCCCACACCCAATGGGCGAGCGGGGAGTAGATAAAGGTCAGCCATAATATCGAGAAAAGCAGGAATGGGCCGAACCGCACGCGCTCCGCATAGGCGCCGGAGATAAGCGCCACCGTTATTATGGCGAACGCCCCCTGGAATGCCACGAAGAGCGAATCAGGTATCGCAAGCCCCATGTTGGCGTTTGGGGGGGAATCGGAACCGGGAAGCGGTATGCCGGAAAGTCCAACATGCTCCAATCCGCCGATCACGCCGCCGATGTCCTTGCCGAACGCAAGCGTGTAACCCCACAGTATCCATACAACGCTCACCGCGACAAGGCTGGCGAAGGAATACATCATCGTCGAAAGGACGTTCTTCGACCTGCTCAAGCCGCCATAAAACAGCGCAACGCCGGGAAGGGTCATGAGCAGAACAAGTGCGGTGGCCGTCAAAAGCCAGGCGGTGCTTCCGGAATCAATTGCCGCTGGAGCCTGTTCAGCGTAAGCCGGTGTTGCCGTAATGCCGCATGCAAGTATCATGAAATAAATCAGTCGTCGCATAATTCCCCGCCAAATAAAGTGTCATCAACTGGTTTTGAGATCGGTTGGTCATCCTTCGCGCATCCACTACAGAGCAATAGGCGGGCCAAACCATAACGAACGGTAAATACGTTCTTTGCCGCGATTCCGTCATTGGCCGCTGCCCGTTATCCGGGCTTGCGGTTGATGTGAATGCCTGTTAATTAGGCATTGAAGTGCTGCGGGCCAAACGCATTGTCCGAAGGCGGGGGACTTTGCGGTAGTGTCTCAGTTTGAATTGTGGATAACCTATCCGGGGTTTCTTTCCTGCATTCAGGCTTTATAATGGGGTCATGCCAAAAGGGCCACAAGGACAGAAACGAAAAGCTGATGTTATCGGTAACGCCATCCAGATTGCACATATCGCTACTGGAGAGATTGAGGATACCAAACGCGCCCCTGAAAAGGATTACACGCGCAAGGGGGGTCTTAAAGGGGGAAGAGCTAGGTCAAACAAACTCCAACCTGAAATAAGATCCGCAATTGCCAAAAAAGCAGCTTCAATACGATGGCAAAAAAGTTGCAAAAAAGATTAGGGAAGCACATCTTCAATAGGTTTAATAAGTTTAACAGCTTCAGCCGAAGTTAAAACTTTCTTGGCCCATTCGGCGCACATAGATTGCCAAAGAATGCTACCTCCGCACAATAGCCTATTAGCAGCACTAGTTACCCAGTCGTGATGGTCATTTAAAGTCATTGCGCTTCCGAATGCATCAGAAACTTCGGAAATATCTCGCCCGATCCGAGTCCACACATCCCCAAATTTTATTTGTTGCAATCCATTAAAAACAACTTGTTCAGGCGCATCATTCCCGGGCAAAAGGATGCAACCGTCTGTTTCAGTACTATCACCATCTAAAAATACGCGCGAAGGACGCCGGAATCTTTCTTTAGCAACCATTTGTCCTAGAGCCGAACCTACGCTAGCTGCGCCAAATGGCACAATAACACAACGAGGAAAAACCTCTTTTCCATGACAAGCTAGAATTTCAGAAAGAAAAATCTTTGAAGCTTCATCTTCAACGTAAAGATCACATTCAGGATGTGCTTCATCATCCATTTTTGTCATTGCAAATTCTGGGCTAACACCAGGAATAATCTTTTTTGCGGATTCCATTTCAAATATATATAACCGGGCTTCCTGTGGAAGTTCTTCTAAGATATACGGGGAATGGGTAGAAAGGATTATTTGCACTTCGCGTTCCCTGCACTGTTCTGCGAGGTCTCGAATAAGTTGCCTTTGCGCGCGAGGGTGCAAAGAAGATTCAACTTCGTCAATAAGCACCAATCCATATTTTGGGAAATCAACTTGAAGCAATTCAGCTATTGTTGTTTCTCCTGCCCCTTGGTGGTACCCGGAATAGGCGATACCTTGCCGAGTTAAAACCGGAACTTTACGGGAAGTGTCAATATTTGTCAGGGCCATTTTTGCAGAATCGTAAGGGCGATTCATCACTTGCGATAATCTTTTTACTTGGGCTTCATCAAATGACACTGCTGATGCTTCTTGGTGTTCTGTTTTGGCGATACGGGCATATCCAACACGCGTGGCAACCGGCTGAATGCGGCTCAAATCAATATATCTCACCGCTCTTATAGGGCGCTCCACCTGTCGCAACCATCGCTTCGTTAGTTTTGTAATGGAATGTGTTAGATGGTCGCTTCCTTGCATATATCCATATGTGATAGCGGCTTTTTGAATACTATCCCAAGCGGTATCCGGAAAAAATTCAGAAGGATACCAAGTTCTGCCAACTTCTTCTGCTTTGTATGCACAAGCGGCGGCTTGGAGTAGAGTGCTTTTCCCCGAGCCGTTTTCGCCTACAATTGCAACTATTGGAAAAGAAAACGATATTCTTTGTCCACCTTCCCAACCCCTTATTTGCTTCAGTTCAAGCCACTCCAAACGTTTTGGCCAAGCCCCACCACTGGCCCATTTTTTCGCCAACCTCCTCATTTCATTACCAAGCGCCATAGATTTGCTCCTTTAATGTCTTTAAGCTTTAAAATAACAGCTCTAGCCAGCTCCAGCGCTTCGATAATACCACAATAATATTAAAATATGAAAAATAAATATGCTATATTGACGCCCTAGCCGCTGGTAGAGCTATATTTTAGTAGCTGGAAAGGAGAAACCGCGCTTAAGAATAGAAAGAGCTTGACAGTCAAGCATAAAGTTCATTATAATTGTGGCATGAACAAGTTACCTGTAGAGAAACGAATCCAGATACTCGAAATGCTTTGCGAGGGTTCTTCCATGCGCTCCATATCCCGCGTTGCCAAGGTATCCATAAACACCGTCACCAAGCTTCTCGTGGACGCTGGAACGGCTTGTGCGGCCTACCACGATGAACACGTTAAGGGCGTAAAAAGCGAACGTGTGCAATGCGATGAAATCTGGTCTTTCGTCTATGCCAAAGAAAAAAACTCGAAAGAATTGGATAATGACGGCGCGGGCGATGTATGGACATGGACGGGATTAGACCCCGACAACAAACTTATGATTAGCTATCTGGTCGGCCAACGCGACGCTGAATGTGCCAAAATATTTATGGGTGATTTAAAATCCCGTCTCGCAAGTAAGGTTCAATTAACCACCGACGGGCATAAGGTTTATGTAGAGGCCGTTGAGGAAACCTTTGGCGATGGCGTGGACTATGCCATGCTGGTTAAAATATACGGAGATTCCCCCGAAGGCGAACGTCGATATAGCGGCTCTGAATGTGTCGGGACAAAAAAGACCGCAATCACCGGCAATCCTGATCTGAATACTGTTTCCACAAGTCATGTAGAGCGGCAAAACCTCAATATGCGCATGGGAATGCGAAGATTCACCAGATTAACAAACGCCTTTTCCAAGAAGCTGGAAAACCATTTTCACGCCTTGTCCCTATATTTCATGTTCTATAACTTTGTGCGGATTCATAAAACCTTGAAAGTTACTCCGGCAATGCAAGCCGGATTGTCTGATACCCTTTGGAGCATGGAAGATATAGATGCCCTTATCTTGAATCCTGAGCCGAAATCACGGGGAGCTTACAAAGGTTCTAAGAAAAAACATTCTACCGAGGTTATCTACAATTCAAACTGAGACACTACCGACTTTGCGGCCCATATCCACCTTTCACCGCAAATGGGGTACAATTGGCGGCGTTGCGTTATAAACCAAAATCAATTTATCCGGGAGGAGATGATATGTTCCGTTTTTCGCGCCTGATGCTTGTTTCCATGATTGTCGCGTTCGCCGCCACGTCCGCGTTCGCCGCCGAAAAGGCGCCGGCCAAAAAAACCGAGGAGACCGCAACGATAGAGACCGCGCTGGGCGCTATCAAAATCCGGTTTTTTCCGGCCAAAGCCCCCGGCCATGTGGAAAATTTCAAAAAACTGGCGCGGGCCGGATTCTATGACGGCACCACTTTTCACCGGGTCATACCGGGCTTCATGATCCAGGGCGGCGACCCGAACTCGAAGGACAACGACAGATCCAACGACGGCATGGGCGGCCCCGGCTACGCCATAAAAGCCGAATTTAACGATACCCGCCACAAGCGCGGCATTGTTTCGATGGCGCGGTCGCAGAATCCGGACAGCGCCGGTTCGCAGTTCTTCATCTGCGTGGCCGATGCCGATTTTCTCGACGGACAGTACACCGCTTTCGGCGAAGTGACCGAAGGAATGGATGTGGCCGACAAGATAGTTTCCGTGAAACGGGACGGATCGGACAACCCGCTCGAAAAGGTCGTGATGCGGAAGGTTACGGTTACGGGGAAATAGCGGGGGAGGGCGGCCTTTACGGGTTTATTGAAACGTGTTTTCCGGGATGCTTGTCCCGGCCAACGGTCAGTTCAGTGAATCCGCAAAGGCCGCAACGGTCTCTTTCAATTTTTGGTGAAGGCGGATGCCTTGGTTGATCCCGCAAAGTTAAAAACCGCGACGGAGGTTGCCATCGGGATCAACACCAAAATAGAGAATACAAAAAACATCATTTTCCTTTTTCCTTATAAATTGCCGGTTGGCTTTTCTTTTTAGTTTGGTGAAGCCACCCCCGCTCACGGCTTGGTGAGATGGGATGGCCCGCCGCCGCCTTTGTTACTTTTTGCTGAAAGCGGGCGCCGCCAAGGTAAAAACCAGGAAGGGGACGAATACCAAAGAGATCACCGCTACGAACCAAATATCGAATGTCATTTTCCTTATTCCTTCCAAACAGATGTTAGTTTTTCGTTTTAACGTTTCTTGCCTTTTGTATAAAGCACATACTGTGCCAATGTTTGTTAGTTAATATATTCAGCGTGTTATGAAAAACTTGCGGATTATCATAGCAATAAATGTGCTGTTTATATGCCTCAGTGTATCTTTTTTGGTGCATTGTTTTTGTTCGTGTATCTAAATGGCGGGTGTTCTTGGGTTATCTGTGGCGGGGTTTGAGCGTTCTTGCGGTTTCTTCTTTAAACATGCAAATCCGGTTGTGTTAACGAATGGCCGTATCAAAGCCGAATGGCGGAGAGCGGGGCGGGTGCATACTTCTTTTGCGGGGGCGGTATATAATACCCTTGCAATAACAGAGTGATTCCCGCAGCCGTAAAAACGCCGGTCATTATCGGTGTGACAGTTTCAAGATGCTGGAGAAAAAGTGGATCTAAGGGAGCATTTCAAGGACGGGTACATACTGGTGGTCGAAGACATGACCAGCATGCGCCGCACCATCAGATCCATGCTCAAGCAGGTTGGTCTGGTCAATGTTGTGGACGCGGATGACGGCGATACCGCCCTGCACATACTCGACACCCAGGACAACTGCCACTTCATCCTTCTGGACTGGAACATGCCGCGGATGTCGGGCATCGACGTGGTGCGCGAAATCCGTTCCAAGGCCGCAAACCAGGATATTCCGATTTTAATGGTTACCTGTGAAATGGGCAGCGCCGAGGTCATGCAGGCGGGGGAAGCCGGCGTGAACGGCTACATCGTAAAACCGTTCGTGGCGAAAACGCTGGAAGAGAAAATCCAGGCCGTCCTCGCGACGCGCGCCGCCCCGCCGGAGCATGTGAGGCTGCTGAAGGCGGGGGAAGAGCTTGCCCTGCGGGGGGAATATGAGGAGGCCCTCGCCATTTTTGAAAGGGCCAAAATACTCAGGGAGAGCGCCCGCATCCATGTAAGCATCGGCGAAACGCGTGAACTGACCGGCGAAGACGCCAAGGCGCATGAATCGTACAATGCCGCCATAGCGCTGAATCCGCTGTTCCTTAAGGCGCACCTGCGGAGCGCCGCTTTGTACGAAAAACAGGGAAATCTTGACGCGGCGTTGGCCGCCTTCAAGAAAGTGGTGGAGATCAGCCCCAACAACCCGCGGCGGCATTTTTCCATCGGCAACATCCACCTTAAAAAGGGGGATATTGTGAAGGCCAAAGAGGCATACACGCTGGCGGTGAGGCAGGAGGCGGCGATGGCCTCGGAGATCGCCGAAGAACTGCTGAAGCATGGCAAGGACGACATGGCGGAGCACTTTTTCCGCACCTCCCTGCAAAAGCAGGCCAACAACGTCCATGTCTACAACCGCCTCGGCATTTCCCTGCGCCGACAGGGAAAATGGAAAGAGGCGATCCTCGAGTACGAGACCGCCATCAAAATCGACCCGAAGGACGCCGGCATACACTTCAATATCGGAAAGGCCTGCGTGGAGGGCGGGCAGAGGGAGCGGGCGTACCAGGCCTTCCGCAAAGCGCTGGATCTCGACCCCACCCTCACGGAGGCGAAAACGGAAATGGATGCGCTCAACAAGCGCGACTTGTGGGATTGACCGGGCCGCGGGCATGCATGGGCGGCATCGGGATTTACGGATTGCCGCTATTTAAGGAAAGGATGCGCGTATGAATTATGAACCGCTGATTAAAATACGGTTTCCGCGGAAAAAAAGGATCGCGCTGGTTGCGCACGACTCCCGCAAAAAGGACATGCTGGAATGGGCGCGGTATAACAAGGAACTGTTGGTGCAGCGCGAGCTGTTCGCCACCGGCACCACCGGCGCGATATTGGAGAAGGAACTGGGGTTGACTCTCCACAAGTTCAAAAGCGGCCCGTTGGGAGGCGACCAGCAGATCGGCGCCAAGATCGCCGAGCACGAGATGGATATCGTGATCTTCCTGTGGGATCCGTTGCAGGCCCATCCGCACGAGCCGGATATCTACGCCTTGCAGCGCATCGCCACCGTTTACAATATCGTCCTGGCGTGCGACCGCGCCACCGCCGATTTCGTCATATCGAGTCCGCTGATGGACGAACCCTACGAGAAACTGGTGCTCAATTATGAAAAAGAACGGATGGGACGGATTGACCGGCTGATTTCCTGATCAACTGACGGATATAACCATAATGACAAACGAAAAAAAGACCGTGAACCTGATCGACTATTTCAAATCCGGCTATGTGCTGGTGGCGGACGACATGACCAACATGCGCCGCACCATAAAAAACATGCTCAAGCAGATCGGGGTCTCCACCGTGATGGAGGCCGACGATGGCGATACCGCGCTGGCCGTGTTGCGCGGCAACGCGAACTGCCGTTTCACGCTGTTGGACTGGAACATGCCGCGCATGCCCGGCATCCACGCGGCGCGCGAAATACGGGGCGACACGCCGATACAGGACGTGCCGATCCTCATGGTGACCGCCGAGGTGGATAGCACGCAGGTCGCGCAGGCCGGCGAGATCGGCGTGAACGGCTACATCATCAAGCCGTTCGTCGCCAACATCCTGGCCGAAAAAATACAGCATGTCCTTGAGGCGCGCGCCAACCCCCCCGAGCATGTCAAGTTGATCAAGGTGGGCGAAGAACTGCTCCGGCAGGGGCAGCACCAGAAGGCGCTTGCGCTGTTTGAGCAGGCGAAGGAAATGCGGGAGAGCGCCCGCGTCCATGTGCATATCGGCGAGGCGCACGAAATGATCGGCGATGCCGATAAGGCCCATGCCGCATACGCCAGCGCCATCCGGCAGAATCCGCAGTTCCTGAAAGCGCACATAAAGAGCGCCGGCCTGTACATCAAGGAAGGGAACGAAGACGCCGCGCTGGCATCGCTGCAAAAGGCCGTTGAAATCAGCCCCGGCAATTCCGACCGCCACATTGTCATGGGGAAGATTTACCTGAACAAGGGGGATCAATCCAAGGCGGCCGCGGCGTTCGGCGCGGCGGTGAAGGGCGAATCTTCCAAAGCGTCCGAAATCGCCGAGGAACTCCTGAAAATGGGGAAGGCGGAAATGGCCGAGCACTACTTCCGCGCGTCGCTGGAAAAGCATTCCGACACCATCCATACCTACAACCGCCTTGGCATCGCCCTGCGCCGCCAGGGGAAATGGAAAGAGGCCATCCTCGAGTACGAGACCGCCGTCAAAATCGACCCGAAAGACGAAGGTATTTACTTCAACATGGCGAAAGCGTATGTTGAGGGGGGACAACTGAAATTGGCCGAAAAAAATTTCCAGAAGGCGCTGGACCTGAACCCGAACCTCACCGCCGCGCAACGGGAACTGGATGCCATTAAAAAGGGCCAGCCGCTGACGTAATGGCCGATAACGGGAGCGATTATTATGGAAACGCCGGTGTCCGCCGCTGGTAAAAAAACGGCGGTTTCACCCGAACTGTTAAAAAATCTTCCCTTCAAGCAGCGGGCCGCGCTCATGTATGCCGACCGGCTTGAGTTCGCCGGCAAGCGCCACCCGCACATCTCGTACCGGCTTGAAGATACGGCGCTGGCCACGGACCTTGCCGAAATCTTTGGCAAGATCGGCCTTGAGCCGCACCCGCAGCCGGATCAGGCGGTAAAGGTGCTGATCCACAACATCGTCAAATGGATTGATAACGGCCATCTGGTGATGCTCCATTTCAAGCCGAAGTTCACCGACTTCAATCTCGTGCATCTGCTGCGCGAGGTGAAGTTGGCGGCCCCCGGCGTGTCGCTGAAGCCGTTCATCCCGGTTTTTGTCGGAAATATCTCGTCGCAAAAACAGCGGGAGGTGTTCCGCCTGCTCGGCGGGTTCGGCATCCGCGCCGCCTGTTTCCTCACCCCCAACGCGTCGGCGGAAAAAAACATCGAGGAGGTGCTGTCGGCGCTGGAACGGTACGGCGCGGTGATGAAGGCCGAACTGGAGGGCGGGGCGCACGGGGGAGCGCCGCTGGATGTCGAAACGGCGCCGGATCCCGCCGCCACGGGCACGTACAAGCAGCTTCTGGCGAAGGGGGAGGAGCTGATGCGCGCCGGCGATTATGAAGCGGCGATACAAAGCTTTTCCGATGCGATTGCGCTGGGGCCGAACTTCGAGGCGCTGATGGAGCGCGGCGACGCCTATTACAAGGCGAAGGAGTTCATCCCGGCGCTGGGCGACTACCGCGAGGCCGCCCGGCTGGAAAAAACGGCGCCGGATCCGTATGCCAAAATCGGCGCCTGCTGTCTGTCGCTGGTGAAGACCGCCGTTAAAACCGAAGGGGCCGCCAAAGCGCGGCAGTGGTTCGACACGGGCATGAAGTATCTCGCCGACGCCGAAACAATCGTGAAAAAGATGGAACATGATAACCGGCATTTCCCCGAAAAACTCCCCCCCGCGCCATACGCCCCCATCCTGGCCGCGTTGGCGGAAGGCGACATTCGCGGTTTGGGGCTGGAAGGGATTGAGGGGCGGCTGGATACGTTCGCCGCCGCCGTGCTGCAAAAAACCAAGGCGCAAGAGGACGTGATCTCGGACAATTCGGTGGACACCCGCATCGACCGGGCCATTCTCCTGACCCGCCACCGCCAATATGAAGAGGCGGAGCGGATATTCCGCTCGGTTGCCGCCGAGGATCCGGTCAACACCGCCGCGGCGTTCAACAACTTCGCCGTGGAGCTGCGCAAGAACGAGCGGCACGGCAAGGCGTTCGACATCTACCGCGAATTGCTGGTCAACGACATTCCGGACCGCGACATCGTGGTGGAGAACATGAAGCTGGCGGGATTCAAGCGCGCCGCCGCGCTGAAGGAGAGTAACCGCCACGACGAGGCAATCACCGTGTACCGCGCCATCATGGATTGCCGGCCCAAGGGCCGCGAGTGGGTGCTGTGCGAGATGGCCCACACCTTCCTTGATATGCAGGATCAGGCCCGCGCCGCCTTTACCCTCATGGAGGCGATCTACGTGAACCCCAAGCTGATGGAATCGGAACAATTCGCCCCCTACCCCGATCTAGCAAGCCTGCGCAAAGAGATGATGAAGAAACTGCTGGAGAGCGAGCCGGGCCGGCAAATCCGCTGACCCGGTTATCCGTGTAATTCCACGATGGCCGTTAAGTTGTCATCCTGAGCCAAAGGCGAAGGATCACTTTCCGGAAAGAGATTCTTCGCCCTTAAAGGGCGTTTCCGCGGCGGTTTGTGCGCGGCTGGCTCCATTGCATTTCGCCGCCGCATATATATTCCGCCGCTCCTTCGTTGCGCTCAGAATGACAAATACAGGTATGACGGCCAAGAACGATGCAAGCCAGCGCGCACGATTTCAAAAAATCGGCGTTTGCGTATTATGCATGATCCATCATGAATGATACGGGCTAGAAGCGGATTTCCAGCACGCCGTTGGCGAGGACGTTGTAGCTTGCCGGGGAAAGGCCAAAGAGCAACGCTCCCTCATAGTGTACCGTGAATCCGCCGACTTCCGGCAAACTGCCGTCGAAGGCCGGTCCGGCATAGTGCAACTGATCGCCCGCGGCGCTGAATTTCGTCCATTCCCCCAGATTGATGCCGTAGGCCTGCACGCCGGGGTTGAACAGCGGATCCAGATGATACTTGGCCTCCGCCTGGTATTCCGCCACGTTGTCCTGCGTTCCCGCGACTATCGACATGTTCTTGCGGATGCCGGGGTTGACGGTCATGTGCCAGGCGTCGAAATCCTTTTCGAACAGCAGGAAGATGTTCAGGTAATCCGGAATGGTGGAGCGGATGGCGCTGTTCATAAGCTGATAGTCCATATAAACGCCGAAATCTACGAAGTGCGCCTTCTTTTCGGTCACCTGCATGACGGCCCGCAGCTTGAAGCGCGAGTAGCCGATATCCTCGCCGCCATTGCCGCTGGCGCCGCTTTCCGCCACGGCCGCGGCGCCGAGGTCGAGCCGGTCATAAAAGGTATGGCGCAGTTCGATCTGCGCCCGCTTGCTTTCCGGTTTTTTGCCGGCGCCCGTGCCTCCTTCGCCGGTCGCTTCGCCCCAGAAGCCGATGGCCGTTTCATCCGGCGTCACGTTCGGCGAATAGACGCGGAAGGCGGATGCGTTGGCGGGGACAAGGGCCAGCGCCAGCAGCGCGCTGGCGGCAATCTTCATGATGCTTTTCATCGTGGTCGTTCGGTTCATTGCCGGTTCTCCATATGGTTCAATGGGGGTTTTGTGCCGCGGTTATTTAATTATTGGCATCGGGCCAGAGCGAAAATTATGCGTTATTTGCCCGAATGGCGCAACCGGCAAAATATTCCCCGGCGGGAACGGGCTTCCGGCGGATCAATAATCGCCCGAAAATCCGGGATACTTTTTTGCTGTTATTTCCAATAAATTTGGTAGACTTACGGCTTCCAGAACGGCCATGGGGCAGTAGCTCAGCTGGGAGAGCGCCGCGTTCGCAATGCGGAGGCCAGGGGTTCGATCCCCCTCTGCTCCACCAAAATACAAAAACCCCCTTTAGGGGCGTTTTGTATTTTGGTCCGGTATTGGAGGGGATCGAAGCAAGCCGTCGTGTGCGACCGATGAGGGAGCACCGGCAAACAGGACGTTT
>JACRGQ010000044.1 GCA_016217735.1 Nitrospinota bacterium | reverse complement strand
TGTTCCAGCTCATGTTCGCCATGAAGAACATCAGCGTGTCGATGCGGTACGGATCGTAGTTGTGCGCGTTGGTGATGACCGATTGCATCATGCCGTGCGCCGTCAGCGGAAACTCCCAGCTAAACGCCTTGTCGATGCGGACGGGGTTGCCGCCGCTGTCCACCATCAGGTGGTCGGGGTTCGAGGGGAAGCCGAGTTCGGGATTGGGAAGCGGGGTGTTCGGCTTGATGAGGTCGGGCGAGTTGACCGGCTTGGGGCAGGGGGGGATCGGCTTGGGGAACGGGGCCTTGTAGCGGAAACCGCCGGGCCGGTCGATAATGCCGAGGAGCATCATGAATATCGAAAGCGTGCGGCCGGTCTGAAACCCGTTGCTGTGCGCCGCGATGCCGCGCATGGCGTGGACCGATACCGGTTTGCCGGTGACGGTCTTGTGGTCGCGTCCCCACACGTCCGTCCACTCTATCGGCAGGGTGATGACCTCGTCCCGCGCCATGATGCCGGCCTCCAGCGCCACGCGCTCTATCTGTTCGGCGGGAACGCCGCAGATTTTGGAGGCCTGCTCCGGCGAGTACTCCTTCATCACCCGTTCGTAAAGAAGCTGGAAGCCAGTGGTCAGCGTCCGCCCGTCAGGACTTTTGAAACGCCCCAACAGCGCCGGTTCGGTGTCCAACCGGTGGGCTTCCACCATCTTATTTGTTTTGAGGTCCCAGACCACATGCTGGGTCTGTTCCATATCTTTCTCGGCAAGCATGAAGGGCAGCCCTTCGTGGTCGCTCCCTTCGGTCATGTCGAGCAGGTAGGCCGCGTTGGTGG
The DNA here is from genome assembly GCA_016217735.1 of Nitrospinota bacterium. Taxonomy (NCBI): domain Bacteria; kingdom Pseudomonadati; phylum Nitrospinota; species Nitrospinota bacterium. The sequence goes on along the minus strand of JACRGQ010000044.1, from coordinate 36,239 downwards.
TATTGATGAGGAACTCTTTGTCGAAGAGGTTGTACTTCAGCAGGACATGTATCATCCCCATAATGAGCGCGCCGTCGGCGCCCGGCTTGACCGGCATCCATTCGTCCGCCACCGCGCCGTAGCCGGAGCGCACCGGATTGATGACCACCAGTTTGCCGCCGTGGTCTTTCAGTTGGGCGAGGCCCAGCTTTATCGGATTACTGTCGTGATCCTCCGCCACGCCGAAGAGGAACATGTACTTGCAGCGCTCGAAATCGACGCCGCCGAATTCCCAACTGGAGCCGCCCATTGAGTAGATCATGCTGGTGGCCATGTTCACGGAGCAGAACCCGCCGTGCGCGGAGAAGTTCGGCGTACCGAACTGTTTGGCGAAGTACGAGGTGAGCGCCTGCATCTGGTCGCGCCCGGTGAAGAACGCGAATTTTTTCGGGTCGGTGGCGCGAATATGCTTCAGCCGCGCGGTGAGTATCTCCATCGCCTGTTCCCACGATATTTCATCGAACTCGGCGTGGCCGCGCTCGGCCCCCTTCTTTCGCAGCAGCGGCTTGGTGATGCGCGCGGGGCTGAACTGCTTCATGATGCCGGAAGAACCCTTCGCGCAGAGCACCCCCTGATTGGTGGGGTGGTGCGGGTTTCCCTGGATGTACTTTATCCGCCCGTCTTTGAGCGTGATCTTGATGCCGCAGCGGCAGGCGCACATATAGCAGGTGCTGTATTTGATGTCCTCGCCCGGCGCGAGTTGATGACCGTCTTTCACCGTAAATTCAGGCATTGGCACCCCATTGATCAATTGTATGGCATGGATGTTATACATTGCCCGTTAATTCCGCAAAGCAGTAATTCTGATACGGCGATAAGCAATGCTTATTGAAGCGATGGATTCCGAATTTTTCCGCTTAGCTAAGCCTTGCGGTTTTGCATTATAATGTGACATTAAAAGTTATGGTTTTATGGATATGGGATATAATGGATTACCCGTGAAGCGCTTACCTATGGAAGAAAAACATGACTCTACCGCAACAGGAATTTCGGGAGGTTGGTTTTGGCTAAGACGCTAAGGGAATCGATGAAACCCGGCATATCGGTGCTTGTGATTGACGATGACCAGACGATGAGAAACGCCATGACCGGCCTTCTCAAATCGGAAATCGGGATTCAAGACATAACGACCGCCGGCAACGGCCTGCTGGGCTGGAAAGCATTGGAGGGGAAACCCTTTGCCCTCGTTCTGGTCGACTGGATGATGCCGGTGATGGACGGCTATAACTTCGTGAAAACCGTCAGGCGGGATGCCATGCGCCACAAAACAAAAATTATCATGATTACCTCGAAAAAGGGGGTAGCCGATGTTTCCGACGCGATGAATGTGGGCATAACGAGCTATCTCATAAAGCCGTTTGACAAGGATACCTTTGCGAGAAAGATACGATATGTCCTGGACTATTCCGGAATATCCCCGAAGGAATCGGAGTATCTGGACGAGGCGGATAAATTGCTGGTGGAAGAAGAATACGGCAAAGCCCTTAATTGTTTCTCAAAGGCGCTTGATGTTGTTCCGGCGCATGCCGAGGTGAAGCTGAAGTTGGCCTCGACTTTAATGAAAAAGTTTGATTACGACAAAGCCTATTCGGTCTTTTCCGAAATGATGAAAGGCGAGATACCCAGGGAAATCCTGCAAGCCTCAAGCGCCGCGATGGTGGAATTGGGCGACATTGACTTTGCCAAGGACCTGTTCAAGGAGTCGGCGGCGAAATACAGCGAGGCCGTCACCGCCGATCCTTCCCAGGTTGAAGGATACGTGGGTCTGGGCGAGGTTGACATGAAACTGGGCAACGTGGAATCCGCCAGGAAACATTTTGAAAAAGCGGAGACCCTGCTTCTCGATATCGGGGAGGACGACATTACGATGCTGAATAACATCGCCATACGCCACCGCCGGGCCGGGCGGCCCAGGGAGGCGGTGAAGATACTCGAAAATGCGCTCCAGCGGGCGCAGGGGAATCCGTACCTGCTTTACAATCTTGGACGGGCCTATCTGGATATGGATCAGATGGAGATGGCCGCGGTATGTTTCAGGGACGCTTTGAAAATCGATCCCGGCATGAAGGACGCTAAAAGAATGCTTATGCTCATCACCGGAAATGTTGGCTGACGCGGAGCGCCGGACGGGGATATGGCGGACATAACCGGGAATTTACGATGCCTTTTCAGGCGCCTGTTTTTCCGCATAGGCGCCGATATTTTCCTCATCATAATCATCCCGGCGGCTCTTATCCTTGTTGCGCTTGCGTATAACCTGAGGGAAAACGTCAGGGACGTAACGCTTTCCAAAATTGAAGAGAGGCTGAAGAACAAGGCGGATACGGCGCTCGGCAATTTGGATTTCATAGAGAAAGACCTCTCGTTAGTAGCGAAACATCTGGAGGAACATTTTTCCGGTTTGGGCAGCGGGGTAAAAGGCGTCGCCAACGGCGTTCCGCCGCCGGAGTGGTACAAGGCCGCCAAGTACAAGAACTTCATGGACGACCTTGAAACCATGCTTCTCATGAACAACGGGTTCCTGAAGGTGCGCGTCATAAACAATTCGGGGCGCGAAATCGTCAGGTTCGACAGGATCAAATCCGACATAAGGGAAATACCGTTCGGGGAACTGGAGGACAAATCCGGCCGCGATTATTTTAAAAACGCCATGGCTTATCCCGCCGGGAAGGTCTATCTCCATCCCATTACACTGGATGTGGAACGCGGTAAAATCCTCGTGCCCCATAGGCCTGTGATCAGGCTATGCCGGAAGATAGTACTGAACGGTGGAGAGACGCTTGGCATTCTCGTGCTGACGGTTAATCCGGATGCCGTATTCGGCCCCGAGAACCAAGGCGAAGGATCGGGAACCATGTTTATCGACGAGGCCGGAAATTACCTGCGCCACCGCGACCCAAGTCTGCTGCTTGGCGGGGAACATGGCCGAAAAGCCAACCTCTTCGAGGAACTCCCGCAATTGAAAATCAACCTCGGCAAAAAAGATACCATGGTGATTTTCGATGGCGGGAGGGGGGAGTACCGGGTATGGAGGAAGGTGTTTTACCGGGAAGATGACAAGTCGCATTTCTGGGTTTTCGTGGAACGGTATCCCGAGTTCTCCATCATAAGCGGGTATACGGGTATCCTGGTTAAAAGCGCCATAATTCTTGTTTTGGTCATTTTCGCGGGATTTTCCCTGGTTGTGGCGGTCATATACAGGTCTTTGCGGCCCATGCAGGATGTTACGGCGGCTATAAGGAAACTGGAGGCGGGGGATATGACGGCCCGTGCGCCCGCCGACGCGAAAAACGAGATAGGTGAAATCGCCGGCGCGTTCAACTCCATGTCGGACAGGTTGAACCGGACGGCTCTTGAACTTCAAAGGTCTATGGCCCTGACGAAATCCATTTCCGACATCGCCCCCACAGCCCACATAATCGCCGACAGCGGGGGAGCGATCATTTCCGTCAATCCGGCGGCGGAACAGATGTTCGGGTATGCGGCGGGGGAGATGATCGGGATAAGCGTGAAGGCGCTTACTCCTTCCTTCAAGGAAGATGAGTATTTCAAATACATTCAGGATTACATCAATTTCAAGAAAACCGGCTTGCCTGAAAAAAGGAATACGGTAAGAACTCCCAAGGAAGTGGTTGCCGTAAAGAAAAACGGAGAATTTTTCTATAATTCCCTCTTCATCAAGGAAGTTCCGCTGGCGGGTGAAGATGTGTTTGTGGGGATAATGGAGGATGTAACGGAACGCAGGGAAGCCAAAATCGCGTTGATGGAAACAGCAAGAAACAGCGATGCCATTATGAATGCGTCAGACGAAACGCTTGCGTTAATAGGTGAGGAGGGGGATATTATCGCCCTCAACGAGGCCGGGGCGAAACGGCTTAACGCAACCCGCGCCGACCTTGTTGGGAAGTCGATATTCCAGATTCTTCCGCTGGAACTGGCCATGAGCAGGATGGAGTATTTTGCACAGGCGGCGCGCACCGGCAAACCCGTTAAATATGAGGATGAGCGCAATGGCATGTTTTTCTCAAATTCCATTTATCCCGTTATTGATAAAAACGCGCAGGTGACAAGGTTTGCCTTATTTGCCGCCGACATTACCGAACGCAAGCAGTGGGAACGTGCGCTGGCGGAAAGGGAAGCAAAACTGCGGGACTCGTATCTGAAATACAGCGCAATAATAGATCACGTTTCCAGCGTCATTTACACGCTCTCCGTCGCAGGCGAACTGACATTCATCAGCAAAGAGGCCGAAATGATTATGGGAGCCTGTGTAAATGAATGCCTGAAAAAACACTCTCTGTGGGAAAACCTTGTCATGAAGGAGGACATGGGGAAATATTTGGAGTTCAGGGGCGGCATTTTGGCTTCAAACGAAACCAAGAAGCTCCAATACAGGATTAAATGCGGGGACGGCTCAAATGTATGGCTGGAGGACAAATGCTCCCCCATACATGACCATGATGGGAGGGTGGTCTACTACCAAGGGATAGTGGACGACATAACGGAACTTAAAAATCTTGAGCAGATGAGGGATAATTTCTTCCATGCCGTGGTGCATGATCTCAAAAGCCCGATCACCGGCATCAAATTGGAACTGGATATGCTTGCAGGCCAAATCACCTCATTTTCGGCGGAGTGCTCCACCAAGGAACCGTGTCAAAAAACTTTTAACAGTTATGAAGCCTCGTTGAAACAAAAAATCGCCGATATAGGCGAGGGGATTGACCAGCTTCACCTAATGATACAAAGCCTGCTTAAACTGGGGGAGATCGAAGAGGAAAAACTGGAATTGTATTACGAACCCTTCGCGGTGAATGACCTTTTAGGGGAATTGGAGCGGGATTTCCGGGGACGGGCCGCCGCCAAGGGGGTGAAAATTGAATTACGGAATGCGTTCCCCGGCACGGTTATCGCCGATCTCAAGTTGCTCAAAAGAGTTCTGCAAAACCTTGTCGATAACGCCGTAAAGTACTCCTTCGCCAATACAACAATAACCATCGAGGCGAATTGCGCGAAGAAAGGGGGAAGCTGCGAGAATATCGTCATATCGGTTGCAAATACCGGGCAACCTTTGACGGAGAATAAGATAAACGCCCTTTTCCAGAAATTCAAAACGCACGGCCATGCGGAGTCGGGAAGCGGCATCGGCCTCTTCTTCTGCCATAAGACCATGAACCTGTTGGGTGGCGGAATATACGTGGATCAGGATGCCACCGCCATAACCTTCCACATATTTTTCCCGAATGGTTGACGTCTGGAATGAAATATAATCCGCAACATACTTTGCAGATCGGGAGATGCCCTTATGCTTGATTTCCGCTATAGCGTGTTTCTGTCGGTCGCCCGCCATTTGAGTTTTTCAAAGGCGGCCAAGGAACTTTCGCTCACGCAACCGGCGGTCAGCTTTCAGATACGCCACCTCGAAGAGCAGTTCAAGGCGCGCCTTTTCGTCCGCTATCCCAACCGGATCGAGCTGACCCCCGTCGGCGAGCTTCTCTATAAAGAACTTGCCCACATCCATCAGGAAAGCCGGCGGGTGATGGAGAAGGTGATGCAGAAGCTGGGCCAGTCGTGGGGAACCCTCGTCATCGGCGCGTCAACCACCATCGGCAATTTCTTTCTGCCGCCGGTGGTGGCGAAATTCAAGCGTAGTCACGCTAACGTTGTGATTAAGTTGCTGGTGGATAACACCGATCAGGTGTTGACCTACCTTGCCGACGGCATTATTGATTTCGCCATCGTGGAAGGGCCGGTGAAATCGAAACATTGGGCCACCGAAGAGGCGTTCGTCGATGAACTGGTGGTCATCGCCCCGAAGGACTACGCGCACGAGCATCGCGGCGTGATAAGCAAAAAACAGGTCGGGGAGGAACCGTTTGTCTCGCGCGAGGCGGGCAGCGGCACACGCGCCGTCATCGACGGCCTCAAGGTGGCGGGAAAGCCGCTCATTCCGGCGCGGAACATCATCCTCGAGATGGGAAGCAGCACCGCCATCAAAAAGACGGTGGAAGGGGGGCTGGGGCTATCGCTGATTTCGCGCATGACGCTGGATCACGAGTTGGCGCTGGGGACGCTGAAGGTGTTACGGGTGGAAGGGTATCCGATCTACCGCCCGATTTCGTTCGTATTCCCCCGCGGCATGGAGGCCGCACAACCTGTGAGGGAGATGTTGAATCTCTGCCGCGACGCCGGAAAGAAAATCACGGCTCAAGTTCAGCCGCACGGCAGGAAATAGCCGCAAATCAACAATAGGTGGAAATAGGGATAGTGGGTCAATTTGAAATTAACTTGGTAACAGAGTAGTCCCCTCCTTTGCAAGGAGGGGATACAGGGGAGGTTTTTAACCCCTCCTGCACCTCCCCTTGCACTGCAAGGGGGGGAAAAAAACGGGATAATTCAAACTGACCCACTACCGAAATAGGTGGATGCTTGACAAATTTTCCGGCGCTGGTTATAATTGGACTAAATAGGTAATAAAACTCCAATTAAACCTGCGGCGCTGAACATGGAAGCGGGGTTCCGGTCAGGAATCCGGTTTCAAGAGGGGTTCGTATGGTTGGCTTGTGGTACAAGAATTTCGCGGCCGCGGCCATTGCGGCCGGGATGGCCCTCTCAATGACCGCGTATGCGGCCGATGGGAACTTCGGCGGAATCGTGGAGCTTGGCCGCTCTCTCTATTTCGACCCCCGGCTTTCGGCGGACGATACGGTTTCCTGTTCATCATGCCATTCGCCCGAGCATGCCTTTACCGACAACAAAACGGTCTCCACCGGCATTCGCGGACAGGCCGGCGGCCGGAACTCCCCAACGGTGATCAACAGGTTGTATGGCAAATCGCAGTTTTGGGATGGCCGCGCCTCCTCGCTTGAAGAGCAGGCCAAGGGGCCGATTGTGAACCCGGTGGAAATGGGGATGAAAGATCATGCCACTCTCGTGGCGAAGCTGAAGGGCATTGAAGGATACGCCGAATGGTTCAAAAAGGTTTTTGGCGGGGAACTGAATATCGACGATTTGGTCAAAGCCATCGCCGCGTTCGAGCGAACCGTTGTTTCGGACGACTCGAATTATGACCGTTACCTTTCCGGCGAGCAAAACGCGCTAAATGCTTCTGAACGGCGCGGTTTTGATGTATTCAAAGGCAAGGGGCGGTGCATGATCTGCCACGGTGGCAACAATTTCACGGACGAGTTGTTCCATAACCTGGGGGTGGGGATGGATAAGCCAACTCCCGACCTTGGCAGGTATTCGCAAACCAAAGCGGAGCGGGACAGGGGCGCATTCAAAACCCCCACGCTGCGGGATATCGCTTCAACCGGCCCTTACATGCACGACGGCAGCGAAAAGACGCTTGAAGATGTCGTGGAATTCTATAACAGGGGGGGAGTGCCGAATTCCAACCTTGACAGCCTCATGAAAAGGCTGGGTTTGAACCAAGGGGAAAAGGAAGACCTGGTGGCGTTCATGAAATCCCTCAGCGGCGCGCGGTGGCGGGGGATCACCGCTCCCGCCGGGTTTCCGAGGTGACGGTTGCGGGAAAAACGCAAACACGATGGGAAAGCAACAAGGAGCAATCCTTTGTTCAATAAGTCAATTGTGATTTCGGGGAAAATATTATTTCGGAGGATACTGTCATGTTAACGTCAACGTATGTTTATTGGCACGTCCGCGGATATTGCAAGGCTTCAGCGGCGGCATTGGTTGTGGGCATGTTGATGATCGCCCTTCCGGGCATTTCGGCCGCGAAGGAAGAGACGGCGCATCAGCATAACTTTTCCCCAAGCTATGTCCTGAACATCGACCCGGCCACCAGCGACCTTGTCGGCAAAGCGGTGGCCAAAGAGGTTGGCGAGTTCTTTAACGATGCCGAAAAAGCCATCGAAACCGAGGATGTCGCCAAGCTGATGGGCCTGTATTCGGAAGCGTACACGAACGGCACACACCGGAAGGCCGACATCGCCACCACATGGAAGACGATTTTTGCGGAGTTTAACTCTCTGGCAATGACCCACAATATGCGGTTTGTCACCACCGATCCCAAAAGCAATGTGATAATAATCCGCTGCAGCGGGATATTGGTCGGCGTACCTAGCGTCGATAAGGGACTGATCGCCCTTGACTCGTGGATGAATACCGACCACGTTCTTGTCAGGGAAGGCGGGAAATTCAGGATCATCGGTTCGTCGGGCGCGGAGCAAAAGCGGCTCTGGTTCGATAAGCCCCTGCATCCTCTTTTCTGACGGCCTTTATGGGAAGGGCGGGAAATTTTCTCCGCCCTTTGCCGCTTTCCGGGATTGACATACCTTCAGCCTTCCGCAACCGGTTGAACAAAAAAATGTCTCAGTTTGAGATTGCCGCGGCCATCTTCGATGGCCTCGCAATGACAAATTGCTGTCATTGCGAGCGTTAGCGAAGCAATCTCGTGCTCCATTCAAACATTAATTTCAAACTGAGACCAACAAAAACGGGACGTCATTTTTTTCGCCGCGGTTATGGTAAACTTTATCAGTTAGGCGGCATTTGACCGTAACCGGAATCATCATGGGAGAGCGCGGATGTATTTTTCGCCAACGGTGTACATTGGCATCGTTGTTTTTGTAATAATCGTGAACATTTGGATGCTGGTGCGTTTTCTGAAAAAGGCGGCAGGCTGGACAAAGCCGGACGATCCTGAAAAGCATGTTTGACGGATTTAAAATAAAACGGCTGGTGAGCCAGATTCTCAGCTCGCCGGGGCAGGATACCAGCCCCTATGTGCGGTCGTTGCGCACGTATGGCGCGGATGGGCTTGATGCGCTGGTGGAAGCCTTTGTGGCGCATAAAATCACCGATGCCGATTTCGAACGCTGTTTCACCGCTTTTTACGAACGCGAGCAGATGGAGCTTTTCATCGGCCTTTTGGGACACCCCAAGGAACTGGTGCGCTCGCTTACCCGCGGGATACTGGAAAAGAAGGCCGCGCATACCGCTATTCCCCGCCTTGTCGAAAGGCTGAAAGAGCAGAACGTAATGCTCCGGCGCGGCATCGCCGACCTTCTGAAAAAAATCGGTTCTTCCGCCGCGCTCGATAAGCTCACCCCGTACCTGCAAGAGAACGACAAGGAATTGAAAGGGATTGTGATCGGACTTATTGCGGAACTGGGGGGGGCGCAAGCGGCGGGTTATTTGATGCCGCTGATGAGTTCGCCTGATTGGTGGCTCCGCAAGAAGGCGGTGGAGGCCATTTGCAAGGTAAAGGATTCCGCCAGTATCGGCCCGTTGGTCGATCTGCTGAAGGCGGAACGGGATCCGAAGATAAAGATGACCGTTATCCAGACGCTGGGGCAAATAGGGAACGCCGTCGCCGCGCGCGCCATCCTCTCCAGCATCGGCGATAACGACCTCGTCGTCCGCCAGATGGTGGTGGAGGCGCTGGAGAATATCGCCGATGAATCGCTGGTGCCGGAGATCATCAATTCCATGCGCGAGGCGGATGTGAACGTGCGCCGCGCGGGAGTGGAAATTCTGAGCAAGCTCAAGAGCGTCGATTCCGCCGAGACGCTCATACGGTGCATACAGGACTCCGACTGGTGGGTGCGCGAGATCGCCATCGACGCGTTGGCGCTGGTGAATAAGCCGGAGGTGGGAAGCCGGGTGCGGGAGCTGTTCGCCAGCCCCGACGAAAACGTCCGCCGCGCCGCGGTGGAATATTTCAACCGCCTGCCGGATCCCGCCACCTTCGACGCGCTGGCGGCGGTGTTGAAAGACCCGGACTGGTGGGTGCGCGAAAAGGCGGTTTCCGCCCTGGGCAAACTGCGGGACGAACGGGCCATCGACCTGGTGATGGAACTGCGGAACGACTACGACGTTCGCTGGGTGGTGCCGCAGGCGCTGGGGGATATCGGCGGCGCGCTGGCGGTGGAGCACCTGTGCGATTTCATGGACGATCCGGAGCGCAACGTCCGGATGGAGGCGCTCAAATCGCTGGGGAAAATAAAGGACAAGAATACCCTCGGCGTCATCAAGGCATCCGTGAAAGACAGCGACGGCGACATCCGCGACCTGGCCCTTCAAATCATAAAGGACATGACCGGCCATGCCGTGAAGGCGAACCAGATCATTGCCGAGCAAACGCGTGAAAAATGGTCCGGCGGCAGCACCATTTTCACCAGCCCGTTTATGGATGGGGCGCGCGTGCGGGTGGAGGCGATCCTTGTGCTGGATCTCGCCAACAGCACCGATATCGGCGCGAAATACGGCGATGAATTCGCTTTCCGGCTGACGAACCGTTTGGTGGAGGAAACGAAGCCGCTTTCCACCAAGCACCGCGCCCGCTTCACCAAGAGCACCGGCGACGGTTACCTTATGGCCTTCAACGAAATCGCCCACGCGGTTAATTTTGCGCGGGATATCCTCGATACCCTGAAGAAAAGCAACGCCGCCCATCCCCCCCAGGAGCGGATCGACGTGCGCATCGCCATCAACGTGGGGGAAACCCGCATCGACGACAAGGGAGACCGGCTGGGAACCGCCGTGAACATGACCTTCCGCGTGGAAGGGGTCAAGCCGAAGGATCTGATACCGGACGAGGGGGGCATGAAACCGGAAGAGATGCCGTTGCTGAACCGCATCTTGGTGACGGAGCCGGTGAAACAGGACTTGGAAAAAAACGGGCTGGCGAAAACGCGGCTCATCGGTTTTTTCGAACTCAAGGGGATACCGGGCAGGCACCGGATTTATCAGGTTACCGCCGACTGAAGGAGGGGCGCGATTATGGAACGTACCAAACAGAATGTGATGAACCTGCTGCGGGAGTTGCCATTTTTTGATTCGTTTGACGACGCGGATATCCAGGCCTTTGCCCCGTACCTGAGCCTGCGGCAGGTGGAGGAGGGGAGCACCCTGTTCAACGAAGGGGATATGGGGAACTATCTTTTTTTTATCGTGGAAGGGGTGATGGAGATTATCCTCACCGCCGAGAACCGGCAGCAGAAAGTCGTCGCCACCTACGGCCCCGGCGCATCCATCGGCGAGATGGCGCTCATCGACGAGTATGAGCGTTCCGCCGCCGTCCGCGCCACCACCGCGTGCGAAATCCTGATCCTCACCAAGTCGAAATTCGACATGTTGCAGGACGATAACCCGCGGGTGGCTATGAAGATAATGAAGGGGCTGGCCCGCAACATCAGCCTGCGCCTGCGCGCCACGCAGGGACGTTTCCGGGATATTATTTGAACTCCGCTATCCGGCCGGCGGCGCCAGTGACGGACGGCGCGGCGGGGCAGTCCGTCCCCAAAAAAATTCTCATCGTGGAGGACAGCGAGGACATTCTCAGCATCGTCCGCTTCCTGCTCAAGCGGGAGGGATTTGAGGTGTTGACCGCCGCCGACGGGCGGCAGGCCGAAAAAATGATTGATGACGCGGCGCCCCCCGACGCGGTGGTGCTCGATGTCATGCTGCCCTATGTGGATGGCTTCACCCTTCTGAAAAAAATCCGGGCGTCAGCTTCTTGGCGCAACGTGGTTGTCATCATGCTCACCGCCAAATCGGGACAAAAGGACGTGCTGCACGGACTCGACTCCGGGGCCGACGACTACATGGTCAAACCGTTTGATACCGCCGAACTCCTCGCCCGCCTGCGCCGCCTTCTTCGCCGCTGACTCCCCCCGTTTATTTGTAAAATAACGTTCCGGTTTTTCACCGCTTTTGCATTAGTCTAGGTAGCCATGATGGATATTGTTTACCGCGAAAACACCGATCTCATTGTGCGTTTTGCGCTCGGTATCGGCGTTGCGGCGCTTGCCATGACGGTTCTTATGATCGTATCCATTCTTCTGATGCGGGGGCTTTTTTTAAGCCGTGATCGGCAACGCCAAGAGTTTATGGAGCGGTGGCGGCCGGTTTTTGTGGAGGCGCTATTCCAGCCGCCGGGGGCGATGCCCCTTCCGCGCGGGGAGGAGCGGCTCTATTTCCTCTACCTGTTTAACCATTATCACTCGCTCATGAAAGGGGAAAACCGCGAACAGCTCAATCGCTTGGCCGATGCGGCGGGTATTCGCTCGTTTGCCCGCGGTTTGATACGGAAGGGGAACATGCCCCGCCGCATTGTCGCCTCATACGCACTCGGATTCATGAAGGACGAATCGGTTTTTGACGCATTGATAGAGGGGGCCAGTGACGAAAACACCCTGCTTTCGCAGGCGGCCGCCACCGCCGCCGTGCAGATTGATCCCGTCCGCGCCGTGCCGCTGCTTTTGCCGAAGCTGCTGCACCGCGCCGACTGGCCGGTATCCAACATCGATACGTTGCTGGCCATGGCGGGGGAAGAGGCGGTATCTCCCGTGCTGCGCGAGAGCATCATGAATGCCGCCGAAAAGGAGGCCCCCAACCTCATCCGTCTGCTCGGTTCAGCCAGCGAGGAGGCAGCCTCCGCCTGCATCGGCTATTGGCTGGAGCGGGCGCGGGAGGGCGAAACCATCTCGGCTTGCCTCCAGATGCTGAAAGACGCGCACTATCTGCCGCTGGTGCGGAGCTACACCAAGCACCCCACCTGGTATCTCCGTTTGCAGGCGGTCGCCACCCTGGGACGGATAGGTCACCGAAACGATGTGGCTATGATCGTCGGCTTGCTGGCGGACAAGGAGTGGTGGGTGCGCTACCGCGCCGCCAGCGTGTTGGCGGATATGCCGTTCCTCACGCATCAGGAAGTAACCGCCATCCGCGACGCGCAGACCGACCGCTATGCGCGCGACGTTATGGACACCGTGATGATGGAGCGGGGCCGATGAACCTGGCGTTTTCATATATTATCCCGGCGGTACAGTGGTTCTTTTTTCTCTACTTCGTCGTGGTGAACCTCGGTTACATGATGCTGAACGCGGTAGCCCTGTCGGCCATCTATAAATATATGCAGCGGCGGGCGATGGAAGGAATGGAGAAGCAGTTCTCCCGCCTGAGGCCGCCGGTGAGCATCCTCATTCCCGCCTATAACGAGGCGGCCACCATCAGTTCGTCTGTCCGCTCCATGTTGCAGATCAATTATTCGGAATACGAAGTGGTGGTGATCAACGACGGTTCGCGCGACGATACGTTGGCGGCGCTTAAGCGCGATTTCGGTCTGGTGATGGTGCCGGAAGCGGTGCGGCGGCGGCTGGAATCCAAGCCGGTGCGGGGGGCGTACGTCTCCCGCCTGCACCCCAAGCTGCGGGTGATCGACAAGGAAAATGGCGGCAAGTCCGATTCGCTGAACGCCGGTATCAACGCCTCCCGGTTTCCGCTTTTTTGTTGCGTGGATGCCGACAGCATTTTGGAGCACGACAGCCTGACGAAGGTGGTGCAGCCGTTTTTGGAAGACCCGCACACCATCGCCGCCGGCGGCAGCGTGCGTGCCGTGAACGGCTGTACCGTGAGCGGCGGGCACCTGCTTAAGTCGGCCCTTCCCAAAAACCCGGTGGCGCTGTTCCAGATCATTGAATATTTTCGCGGATACCTGATCGGGCGGCTGGGGTGGAGCGAGCTTAACTCGCTCATGATCATCTCCGGCGCGTTCGGCCTGTTCAAGAAAGAGGCCGTCATCGAAGCGGGCGGGTACGATACCGGGACGGTGGGGGAGGATATGGAACTGGTGGTGCGGTTGCACCGCCTTATGCGCGAAAAGAGGAAAAAATATTCCATCAGTTTCATACCGGACCCGGTCTGCTGGACCGAAGTGCCGGAAGACCTTGTCACTTTGCGCGGCCAGCGCATCCGGTGGCAGCGGGGCTTGGCGGAGAGCATGTATCTTAACCGGTCGCTTCTTTTCAGCCGCCACGGCGGCATGGTGGGGTGGTTCACCATGCCGTTCCTCATCGCGTTCGAGCTGTTCGGCTCGGTTATCGAGGTGGCCGGGTTCTTCTTCACCATCATCGGTTTTTTGCTGGGGGTGGTTTCGCTCAAGGCGTTTTTGGCGTTTATCTTCCTCGCCATCGGGCTGGGGATCATGCTCTCGGTGAACTCGCTGCTCATCGAGGAGCTTTCATTCAAGGTGTACAAGAAGCCGTCGAACGCGCTGACGCTTTTCCTGTTCGCCGTGGCGGAAAACTTCGGCTATCGGCAGTACAACAGTTGGTGGCGCGTGGTGGGGCTTTGGCGGTTTGCCGCCGGCAAGCGCGGAGGGTGGGGCGAGATGAAACGCCGCGGCCTGGAGCGGTGAGCCCGGTTATCCCCGCTTTATACCGTTCAATCCCGCGGGACGGCCAGCATCCGTTCCAGCGCAAGGCGCGCTTTTGAAAGCACCGGCTCCTCCACTTTGATGACGTGCTTCATGTCGCGCAGGGAATCGCGCACGTCTTCGATGGTGGTGATCTTCATGTTCGGGCAGATGAGGTTCTTCGAGACGAGGATGAACTCTTTGCCGGGGTTTTCCTTCCGGAGCCGGTACATAATCCCTATCTCGGTGCCGATCAGAATGGTGCGGGCGCCGCTTTTCCGGGCGTAATCGTACATACCGCTGGTGCTCCGTATGGCGTCGGCCAGCGCCAGCACGTCCGGCGGGCACTCGGGGTGCGCCACGAACGGCGCGCCGGGATGGCGGGCTTTGAACTCCAGCACTTCGCCGGCGGTCAAAAGCTGGTGGGTGGGGCAGAAGCCCTTCCAGTATGAAAGCTTTTTCTTTGTCTTGCCGGCCACATAGCGGGAAAGATTCATGTCCGGGATCATGTAGACCTCGTCTTGCGGAAGGCTTTCCACCACTTTCACGGCGTTGGCCGAGGTGCAGCAGATGTCCGATTCCGCCTTCACCTCCGCGGATGAATTGACATAGCAGACGATGGGCGCGCCGTTCAGCTCTTTCTTTTTTTCGCGCAGCGCGGCGGCGGTGATCATATCGGCCATTGGGCAGCCGGCGTCCGGATTTGGCAGCAGGACGGTTTTGCGCGGGGCGAGGATGGCGGCGCTTTCCGCCATGAAGTGAACGCCGGCGAAGACGATCACCTCCGCCGCGCTTTCCGCCGCGATCTGGCTCAGCGCCAGCGAATCGCCGCAGTGGTCGGCGATCTCCTGCACTTCGTCGCGTTGATAGTTGTGGGCCAAAATCACCGCGCCGCGTTCTGTGCGCAGGCGGCGTATCTCATCAAAGATGCCGTTGTGGTGTTGCATGCCCCCAATGTGTCATATCAACCTCCGCAATTCAACCGGTTTTGGAATCCGTCCGGTTCCCGCCCGGACATGAAAGCACAAAATGACTTATAATGTGCGCTACTTAGCAAAGGGGGAATCATGAGCCATTTGAGTTTGAAACATATTGCCGGGGTTGTGGCCGCAATCGCCTTTTTGTTCCCCGCCGTAACCATCTTGGCCCACGGGGGGAAGGAGCACGGCAAAGGCGGAGAGACGCCCGCGGCGGCCGGTCAATCCGCCGCACCGCCGCCCGACGCGGTCGCCCTCAACGTGATCAACAACCATTACCTGCGGGACGTGAAGCCGATTTTCAAGAGGGTTTGTTTCGACTGTCACTCCGAGCAGATCCGGTATCCCGCGTATTACGTCATTCCCGGCATACGCCAACTGATCGACCACGATATCAGGGAGGCGCGGGAACATATCGACATGAACGCCGATTATCCGTTCAAGGGGCACGGCACCCCGCTGAAAGACCTCAAAGCCATCCAAAAGGAGATGGAGGAGGGGGATATGCCGCCGCTGAGATACAAAATCACGCATTGGAAAGAGCGGCTCACCGGCGAAGAGAAGCAAATCATCCTGCGGTGGGCAACTGATGGGATCAAGCTCCTTCCCGCCGCGCCGGAGGAACCGGCCCCCGCCGCCGGGAAATAAGGCCGGCGCGCACCGCCAACGCGGTATTGATCAAAAAGATCAACAGCGCAACACCGTTGAGGGCCGCTCCGGCGGCGCGCACTGTTTCGTTCATCGCGTGATCCCCGCCCACGCGCATCAGCAGCGAAAGGTGCAGCACCGCCACATGCAGGTAAAATACGGGACGGAACGGCACTCCCAGGTTGAGCACGGCGGGAAAAATGATCGGCGCGTGGCCGAAGATCATGCTGAAGGCGAAGCCGAGGAAAAGCGAATGCAGCAGGGCATCGTATCGGTATCCTGAAGCCAACTCCGTTCCCCCCAGCAGCATCGCCCCCGCCATCGCCAGCCATAGATAGCCGGCCAGCAGGCAGACCGCCACGAAACGGGTAAGCCCTTCCTGTTTGACGGTGCGGCGGGCCACATCGTACACGAGCATCCAGAGCGAAAGCAGAATGAAGCCCGCGCCGGTGAGCCGGTTGCCCCACCCCGCGCCGCCGGCGGCGGCGATAACCCCGGCGATGGTGATTGCGGCAAAGACGGCGAACAGGACATTCACGCGCGGCGGGTGCTGGAGAAAGCGGCTCAATTCCAGCCGCTCGCCCGCGATGGTGAGCACAAGGAAAAGGCTCCACCACAACACGAAATCGGGGAGCGGGTAACCGCGAAGCCAGTAGAGGTTTCCCGCCAGCCACGCCACAGCCCCCAGCGCCATGACGGCGTTGAAAAACGCCGGCTGGCGGCGGAGCACCACGCCGTACATTGAAACAAGCAGCAGGGAAGAAAACGTCACCGCCGCCGCGCCGATTTCGGCGCCGGCCAGGAACAGCAACGTGCCGAACCCCGCCAGCGCGGGGGCGGCGTAGCCCCACGGGGCGCCGAGGGCCACGGCCCGTTCGAGGCCGATCACCGTTCCCAGAAAACCGCCGATCATGAGCGCGCCGTGGGAAGCGGCAAGGTTTTGGGCCGGCACGGGAATATCGATTCCGGCGCGCAACAGGCCGGCGTAAACACCGGCCAGCAGACAGAACATCCCGGCCGCCAGCAGCGGGAACCGGATGCGGAGCCAGATGTTGTTCATGGCGCGGCCTTTCAGCCGACCCCCAATTTCCGTTTCGCCGCTTCCGACATCATGGCGGGTTTCCACGGCGGATCCCACACCATCTCCACCTGGACATCGCTGATCTCGGGCAGCGCGCCGAGCACCGCGGCGCGCGCCTGGGTCTTCATGTATTCCGTCACCGGACAGGCTGCGGTGGTCATGGTCATGGTCACCTTCATCGTGCCGCCGTCGATGGCAACGCCGTAGACAAGGCCCAGATCGACGATATTCACGCCGACCTCCGGATCGATCACCGCTTTAAGGGCGGCCAACACTTCATCTTTTGTCGCCATAATTTTTCCTTATATGTTCCCGCCCCCATAATACGTCCGGGTGGAAAACAGTTGGCTGACTTTTGTCAGGGTGGGGGACTACCGGTTGCGCTCGGCATTCTCGATGATGTCGCGCATCTCTTTGGGGTAGAGCCGCTTGTTTTTCGCCAGGGCGGGGAGCAGGCGCGCCAGAAGGTCGCCGGGCGAAACCGGCTTATTGGCAAGAAGGGCTATGTACTCCTCCAGCCAAACGCCGGGAGCCTCCTCTTCCCCCCCTTCCAGCATGCCGGCGCAGGCGTGCGTCACATGCAGCAATGCCATGTGGGGGCGCAGATCGTCCGGCAGTTTCTCCGGCGGGAAGTACCGGGCCTGCTCCTGCATGCCGATGGCGCGGCAGATGAGGGGAGGAAGCTCCCACGTTTGCAGCAGGTGTTCCCCCAGGCGCGCCGGATGCAGCAGGCCGATGAACGGGGCCAACTGCGGGTTCTGCCGTTTCATGAGGAGCGTCACCGACTTGCCGATATCGTGCAACAGGCCGATGGTGCCGCCAATACCGGCCAGTTCTTTTCTGCCGATGGCGGCGGCCAGTTCCGCGGCGATGAGGGAAACCAGATACGAGTGGCGTTGCAGGCGCGTGAATTCCTGCGTGGGCGGCATGGTGCCCTTGATGCCGGAATCCATGACGATCTGGTAAACCTGGTTGGTGCCGAGGAAGATAAAGGCGCGGTGGATGTCGGCCACCTTCTCCTGCAGGCCGTAAAACGGGGAATTGACCGATTTGAGAAGCAGGCTGGTGAGCGACGGGTCCGTCTTGATCGATTCGGCGATCTCCGCCATGCCTATTTTCTCGTCCATCAGCTTTGTGGCGAGTTCGGTGGCGTAGCGCGGCAATTTGGGGATTTTTTTGACGATATTCTGGATCAACTCGGCGTTGGTGCAGGCCTCGCTTTGCGCCTCCTCGTGGCCGGCATAGTTTCCCAACCGGTCGATCTTGCCGATTCGGTTCACTATCTGCCCCTGCAGCGCTTCCATGCGGCTTCCGGCGAGCGCCAGCAGGTGTTTTTGCACATGAACCTGGAGTTTTTCGGGGAGCGCCGCGAACGTCTGCGGGCTGAACGCCAACAGTTGCGCCGGCCGGATTGCCACCGCCGTCGCCGCGCGGGGCGAATCCCGCAGCATCGCCATTTCTCCCACCCACTCGCCGATTCCCAGGGTGGCAAGCGGTATTTTGGCGCCGGATACATTCCTGTATATGGACACCTGTCCTTCGACGATGAGAAAGATGGTTTTGTCTTTGTCCCCCTCTTTCATAATGAAATCGCCGGGGGCGAAGCGTTGCTGCCTGGCAATGTTGTAGATGGTGGCAAGTTCCTTTTGCCCCAAGTCCGCGAACGCCGGAATCTTGTCTTTCGAAAGCATTAACATCCCCTGCATGGTGATTGCACAGGTTTAGACCTCAAGCCTTTTAGCGCCCGCCATTTTGACAATGGTTTGCGGCAAATTCCGTTTTCCCCATTTTTATCGGGGCGGAAATTATGCTGAAAAGATGCTAAACCGTTACACACTATATCATAGGACGCGGAAGGGGATATTCGGGCCTGTTTGATATTCCATAAAAGGCTCCCGTTCCCGGCCCGCGCAACTTTTTCTTATGGGAATTACCCGTGGGGCCGCATAAAATGTTGTGGTTGCAATTAAAATTTGCAACAAACAGTCATTGTGTCTATTGATCGTGTATTTGTGATGTTTCAGAAGAAGGGTGGCACATGTCCGATCCCGCCGACAGGGTGAATGGAGCCGCATTGCCGGGAGACCCGCGCGGGGATGTCCTGCGCGAGCAGATGCGCCTGGCCATCGGGCAGATACCGCCGATGCAGGGGACGTCGTTTCTGGTTGCGGTGGTGCTCGCCGCGGTCTACTGGAATCTTGTGCCGCATGCCCAGGTGGTGGCATGGGTTCTGATGATAACGGCGGTTGCCGTATCGCGGTATTTCCTGTACGTCTGGTTCCACGCCGCGGGGCACGGGTTTTTTGACGGTGAAAGCTGGCGGCGGCGGTATGAAGTCAGCACGCTGGTATCGGGAATTTTGTGGGGCATGTCGGCCATTTTGCTGTTCCCGCCCGGCGATCAGGTTATGCAGTCATTGCTCCTTCTGGTTATGACCACGCTCGCGGCCACCACCACCGTTTCCCATTCATCGATAAAAAGCGCCCCGCTGTTATGGACGGTTCCGGCCATCTTGCCTTTCGCCGTGCGTGGCTTGATGGACGGCGGCCTGTTCGGCTACGCCATCGGGACGTTATTGCCGTTGTTTATCCTGACCCTCGGGTTTTATTCATTCAGGCTCAACCGGACGATTGCCTCATCCATCACGCTTCATTTTAAAAATCTTGCGCTGGTGGAGGACCTGCGTCAGGCGACGCGCCTGAAGGATCAGTTTGTTTCGCTCGTCTCGCACGATCTCCGCGGACCCATAGCGGGCATCAAGTCGACGGCTGATTTCACCCGGCAGATGCTCCGGGAAGGGGATGGGGCGGAGAAGGCGGACGGCCTCGTCGTCTCCATTTCAGAACTCGCCGCGGCGCTGCTGGATTTGCTGGATCAGCTCCTCGATATCAGCCGTCTGCAGACCGGGAAAATCACGCCGATCAACCGCACGTTTTTCGTGCGGCAACTCGCCGCGGAGCGGATGCTCATGGCCGCCCCGGCGGCGGAACAGAAGAATATCGCCATCCGCAACGAATTGCCAGAGGATGCGCGCGTATTGGCCGACCGCGCCTTGTACGGGCAGGTGATCGGCAATCTCCTTTCAAACGCCATAAAGTTCAGCCGTCCCGGCGGCGTCATACGGATATACGCGCCCGCGGCGGAAGGGGCATTTGCGGTCGCCATCGAAGACCGCGGCATCGGCATCCCGCCCGGGGTGGTGGGGGATATTTTCCGGCACGAGGTAAAGACCTCCACGGTGGGGACGGGCGGCGAGCGGGGAACCGGCCTTGGCCTGCCGTTCTGCATGGACATTATGAAGGCGCACGGCGGCGCGATAGAGGCCGATTCGCGGCCGGGGGAGGGGAGCACCTTCATCATCCGCTTGCCGCTGACCGGCCGGACGGCGCTGGTGGTGGACGACTTGGAGGCGCACCGCGCCATCTTCAAGCGGGCGCTGGCGAAGGTGGGGGATGTGACGGTGGCCGAGGCCGAAAACGGCCGCGATGCGCTGGAAGAACTGCGGCGCTCCACCCCCAACCTGATTATCACCGATATCGAAATGCCGGAGATGAACGGCATCGCGTTGTTGAGCGCGGTCCGCGGCGATCCCCGCTTCAGGGATATCCCGGTCGTTGTCGTCACCTCGAACCGGGGGGCGGGCCGGGAGGCCGTGCAAAAGCTCCGCGAAGAACTTTTGGCGATTGGCGCCAGCGATTTTCTGGAGAAGCCGGTTATCGAAGAGGAGTTTATCCGGTGCGTGCGGCGGTTTCTTTAACGCCGGTTCCGCCGCCGGGCCGTGCGCGCGCCGCGCAAACCGTCAAAAAACGTTCCTGTTGATATGGTAGACTTTCAATTGCAATGGGCGAACGGGACAGGAAAGAAAAGAAAAAGGCGGGCCGGGGGGAAGATGTTGTTTTCCGTCCGAAATATATCGGCGAAGCCGCCGTCAACGCCGCCGACGCGTATCTGCGCGACATCGGCTTTGCGGCGATGGACATCCGCGAGGACGACGAGGCGATCAACGTCGAGGTGGAACTGTCCGGGGTTAACCCGAAAGACATCAGCGTGACGGTCTACAATGATATTCTCACCATTGAAGGAGTGAAAAAGGAGCCCGCAATGCAGGGGAAAGCCGCCGCCTTCCACTGCGTTGAACGGACGTTCGGTTCATTCAAACGAACCTTCACGCTGGGCGCGGCGGTGGATCAGCGGAATATCGAAGCGGAGTGCAAAAACGGCATTTTGGCGCTGAAGCTGCCGAAAGTCGCGGAGAGAAGGAAACCCTCACATACCATAAAGGTGCGCATATATGAGTGATGCCGGGAAAGACGAAGAACGGACGCCGGAAAACGGCCAGACGGAACTGAAGGTGCCGGAGTTCCTGCCGCTGCTGCCGGTGCGGGACATAGTGGTTTTTCCATACATGATCCTGCCGCTGTACGTGGGCCGGGAACTGTCCATAAACGCCGTTAACGAAGCGCTGGCGACCAGCCGGATGATGTTGCTGGTGGCGCAGAAGGATCAGGGGAAGGACGATCCCGAGCCGGAAGACCTCCACAAAATCGGCACGGTGGTGACGGTTGTCCGCATGGTGAAAATGCCGGATCAGCGGGTGAAGATACTGGTGCAGGGGCTGGCCAAGGCCGCCATCCTGGAATATGTTTCGCAAAAGCCGTTCATGAAAGTGCGGGTGGAGCAGTTCGCCGAAGAGGCCGAAGAGAAAGTTCCCAGCATGGAGGCCGAAGCGCTGGTGCGCGCCGTGAAAGAGCATTTGTCCAAGATGCTGGAAAAGGGGAAGGCGATATCGCCCGACATCCTCGCGGTGGCCGAAAGCATCGAGGAGCCGGGCAAGCTGGCCGACCTGGTGGCGAGCAACCTGGGGCTCAAGGTGGAGGACGCCCAGGCGGTGCTGGAAACCGCTTCGCCCCTGAAGCGCCTGGCGAAGATCAGCGACCTGCTGGGCCGGGAACTGGAGCTGCTCTCCATACAGGAGAAGATACAGACGCAGGCCCACGACGAATTTACCAAAACGCAGCGTGAATATTTCCTGCGCGAGCAATTGCGGCAGATACAGAAAGAGCTGGGGGATTCCGACGACCGGGGGGCGGAAGCCGTCGAACTGGCCGAGAAAATAAAAAAGGCGATGATGCCCGAGGCTGTGGAAAAGGAGGCGCACAAGCAGCTTTCCCGGCTCGCCAAGATGCACCCCGAATCGGCCGAAGCTACCACGGCGCGCACGTATCTCGACTGGCTCATCGACCTTCCGTGGTCCGTGCATACCGAGGATGCCATCGACATTCCGAAGGCGAAGAAGGTGCTGGACGACGACCATTACGACCTTGAGAAGATCAAGGAACGCATCCTCGAATACCTCGGCGTGGCGAAATTGAAAAAAGAGATGAAGGGGCCGATACTCTGTTTTCTCGGCCCCCCCGGCACCGGCAAGACCTCGCTCGGCAAATCCATCGCCCGCGCGCTGGGGAGGAAATTCGTGCGGATGTCGCTGGGCGGCATGCGCGACGAGTCGGAAATCCGCGGCCACCGGCGCACCTATATCGGCGCGCTCCCCGGCCGGATCATTCAGGGAATCAAGACCGCCGGTTCCAACAACCCGGTGGTCATGCTGGACGAAATCGACAAGCTTGGCATGGATTTTCGCGGCGATCCCGCCTCGGCCCTGCTGGAAGTGCTCGACCCGGAGCAGAACTGCACGTTCACCGACCACTACATCGCCGTGCCGTTCGACCTTTCGAAAGTGCTGTTCATCTGCACCGCGAACACGGCCGATCCGATACCGGGGCCGCTGCGCGACCGGATGGAGATACTGACGCTTTCCGGCTACACGGAAGAAGAGAAACTGTCGATAGCGAAAAAGTATCTCGTGCCGCGCCAGATGGAGGCCAACGGCGTAAGCGCGAAACACATCAAATTCGGCGACGACGCCATCCGCGCCGTTATCAACAACTATACGCGGGAAGCGGGGCTTCGCAACCTGGAACGTGAGCTCGCCACCGTCTGCCGCAAGGTGGCGCTCACCGTGGCGGAAGGGAAGGGGAACGGCCCGGTCAAGATCGCCGCCGGCAATGTGAGCAAGTACCTCGGCACGCCGCGCTTCATGCGGGAAGAGGAAAAGGAAAAGGCGCAGTTGGGGGTTGCCACCGGGCTGGCCTGGACGCCCTTCGGCGGCGAGATCATGCACATCGAAGTAACGACCATGCGGGGGAAGGGGAATCTCACCATCACCGGCAAGCTGGGCGAAGTGATGCGCGAATCGGCGCAGGCCGCCTACAGCTATTGCCGCGCCAACGCCGCGAAACTGGGGATCGCCACCGACACCCTCACGAACAGCGACATCCACGTCCACGTTCCCGCCGGGGCGATTCCGAAGGACGGCCCCAGCGCCGGCATCACCATCGCCGTGGCGCTGGCCAGCGCCCTGAGCGGCAAGCCGGTGCGCAACGATGTGGCGATGACCGGCGAGATCACCCTGCGCGGCAGGGTGCTTCCCATCGGCGGACTGAAGGAAAAAACGCTGGCCGCCATGCAGGCCGGCATAACCACCGTTATCATTCCGGAGCAGAACCTGCCCGACCTGCAGGACATCCCGGACTACGTGAAGAAAAACCTCACGTTCATCCCGGCCCGGACGGTGGACACGGTGCTCCAAAACGCGTTCAGGGGCGTTTCCACGAAGCGGGCGGAATCCACCCCGGCCAAAGCGCGGGGCGCGGCGAAGAAAAAGAAGAAGTAGGGGGAGCGTATGACTGAAGATCAGGCGGGGCCGGCACCGGAAATAAAGACGATGGAACCTCCGGCGGCGCGGCCACACGGCGTGGTCGATATCGCCGGCTGGTTGCGCGAAGGGTGGCGGATTTTTAAAACGGAGCCGCTGGTCTTCATGCTGGTTACCGCCATTTTCGGCATACTGTTGATCATCGCCGCCAATATTCCGCTGGCGGGACTTTTGATCGCCGGCCCCCTTACCATTGGCTTCTATCTGGTCGTGGCCGATATGGCGCTTGGCCGTGCTTTTAACGTCTGGCGTCTTTTCGAGGGATTCAAATTTTTCCTTCCGGCCCTTGCCGCGAATTTGGCCGTCACCTTCTTTTCCATCATCGGATTCATCCTGCTTATCATCCCCGGCATTATCGTTATGGCGTGGTATCTGTTCACCTTCCTTTTTATCGCCGACCGGGGGTTCGGCTTTTGGCGGGCGATGGAGGCGAGCCGCCAACTGGTGCGGCAGGATACCATCGGCTTTATTTTTTTCCTTTGCGCCATGGTGGTGGTGAATCTGTTGGGGGCGCTCTGCCTTCTGGTCGGTCTTTTCGTCAGCATACCGGTCACCTATATTGCCACGTTCGCCGCCTACCGCAAGCTGGCGGGACTCCAGAAGCTGGCCGAACAGCCGGCTCCCCCGCCCGTCCACATCTGACGAGTTTTTTTCGCGTGCCGCGCTCTCCGCATATGGGGGATAATTGAATGTATGAGCAAGCATGCAAACCGCTTGGCACAAGAGCAAAGCCCCTACCTGCTGCAGCACGCGCATAATCCGGTCGACTGGTTTCCGTGGGGGGATGAGGCGTTCGCGAAGGCGGCGCGCGAGGACAAGCCGGTATTCCTTTCCATCGGGTACGCCACCTGCCACTGGTGCCATGTGATGGAGCGGGAGTCGTTTGAAGACGAAGGGGTGGCGCGCCTTTTGAACCAATCGTTCGTCTCCATCAAGGTGGACCGCGAAGAGCGGCCCGACATCGACGGCGTATACATGACCGTATGCCAGATGCTGACCGGCGCGGGCGGCTGGCCGCTCACCATAATCATGACGCCGGGGAAAAAGCCGTTTTTCGCCGCCACCTACATCGGCAAGCACGCCACGCGCGGCCTCATGGGGATGATGGATTTGCTGCCGCGCATCGTCGACCTGTGGAAAAACCACCGCGGCACACTGGCGGAATCCGCCGAAAAAGTAACGGAGGGATTGCAGCGGCACTCCGCGGCCAGCCAGTCCGGCGCGGCGGAAGAGGGGTTGCTGCGCGAAGCCTATGAAGGCCTCGCCACAACCTATGATGATGAGTACGGCGGTTTTTCG
The DNA here is from genome assembly GCA_016217735.1 of Nitrospinota bacterium. Lineage (NCBI taxonomy): Bacteria > Pseudomonadati > Nitrospinota > Nitrospinota bacterium. Next base: position 11,256 of record JACRGQ010000044.1, on the reverse strand, counting down.
CGCGCGCCGAAATTCCCGGTGCCGCACAACTTGATGTTCCTGCTGCGCTACTGGAAAAGGACCGGCGAGGTGAAGGCGTTGGCCATGGTTGAAAAGACGCTCACCGCGATGCGGCACGGCGGCATTTACGATCACGTCGGTTTCGGCTTTCACCGCTACAGCACCGACCGGCGGTGGCTGGTTCCGCACTTTGAAAAGATGCTCTACGACCAGGCGCTGCTCGCCATCGCCTATGCCGAGGCGTTTCAGGCCACGCTCAATCCGCTCTTCGCGCGCACCGCCCGCGAAACGTTGAGCTATATCCTGCGGAAGATGGCCGGCCCGGAATGCGCCTTTTACAGCGCCGAAGACGCCGACAGCGAAGGGGTGGAGGGGAAGTTCTACGTGTGGCGCACCGGTGAAGTGGCCGATGCGCTGGGGGAGGAAGAGGGGGAGCTTATCTCCGGCCTCTTTCACATGCGCGAAGACGGCAATTACGCGGACGAGGCGGACGGCGGACTTACCGGCGCGAATATTCCGCACCTCCCCAAGACGGTGGAGGAGTACGCCGCCCTGACCGATATCGATCCGAAAATGCTGAAGGCGCGGCTGGAAACCGCCCGCATCCGGCTGTTCAACGCGCGCGAAAAAAGGGTGCCGCCGTTGCTGGACGATAAAATATTGACCGATTGGAACGGCTTGGCGTTGGCGGCGCTGGGAAAAGGGGCGCGGGTGTTCGGCGATGCCAGCTTCGCGCGGGAGGCGGCACGGGCGGCCGATTTCCTTTTGCATACCATGCGGCGTCCGGACGGCACGCTGCTGCACCGTTACCGGAAAGGGGAAGCCGCCATACCGGGCAACCTGGACGACTACGCCTTCCTCACATGGGGGCTGATCGAGCTGTACGAAGCGGTGTTCGACCCGAAATACCTGCGCGCGGCGAAAGAACTGGCCGATACGATGCTCCGCCTTTTTGCCGACGAGGCGGGCGGATTTTATTTCACCCCCGCCGGCGGCGAGGCGTTGCTGGCGCGCCGCAAGGATATCTACGACGGCGCGTTGCCGAGCGGGAACGCGGTGGCGGCGCTGAATCTTTCGCGCCTTGCCCGTTTCACCGGCGATGAATCGTATGCCCGTCACGCCGATAAAACGCTGGCGGCCTTTGGCGGGGCGTTCGGCAAAAACCCGGATGCCTACGGCTTTTCGATGATCGCGCTCGATTTCGCGCTTGGGCCGACCGCCGAAGTGGTCATCGCCTCGCCGGGGGACGCGGAGCACGCCGCCGCGCTGCTCAAGCCGCTGAACGCCCCTTTCGCGCCGCGCCGGGTTGTGCTGTTCGCCGGAAAGGATGAGGCTGCGGCGCTGGCCGCCATCGCCCCATACACAAAAGGGATGACGCCGGTTGACGGCGAAGCGGCCGCCTATGTCTGCCGCAATTTCACCTGCGCGATGCCGGTTGCCGATCCGTTGAAGATGACGGAACTTTTGGAAAAATAATTCACCGAAGGAGGAGATTATGGTTCTCACCGCTTCCACCATGCTGCCGCTCGGCACCAAGGCTCCGTCTTTTTCGCTGAAAGACGCCGGCGGCCGCGCCGTTTCGCTAAACGATTTCAACGCCGCACAAGCATTGCTGGTCATCTTCATGTGCAACCACTGTCCCTACGTGAAACACGTTGGCAAAGAACTGGCCGCGCTGACGAAGGAGTACATGGCCAAAGGGGTGGCGGTGGCCGGCATCAACAGCAACGACGCGGAAAAATATTCCGATGACAGTCCCGCCAACATGGCACGGGAGGCGAAAGCCGCGGGTTACGTTTTTCCCTACCTGTTCGACGAATCGCAAGCGGTGGCGAAAGCCTACCGCGCCGCCTGCACGCCGGAATTTTACGTATTTGACGGGAACCAAAAGCTTGTTTACCGGGGACAGATGGATGCCAGCCGTCCCGGCGGCAACATCCCGGTTACGGGCGTGGACGTGCGCCGCGCGCTGGATGCGGTGTTGGGCGGCACGGAAGTCGCCGGCGAGCAGCGTCCCGGCATGGGCTGCAACATCAAATGGAAACCGGGCAACGAACCGGATTACTTCCGCCCATAGATTGACTATCGGGCGGGAGAGGGGTATAAATAGAAATCATTTCTATTTATGAAAACACACACCGATTATCCGGCGCTCCTTAAAAACCTCGGGCTGAAAGCCACGCCCAAGCGGCTGGCCTTGCTGTCGGTTTTGGAAGAAGAGCACCGCTACCTGAGTCCCGAAGAGATATGGAAAAAACTCAAGCGCCGATTCAAAAGTCTCGGCCTGCCCACCGTCTACCGCAACATGGAAGAGCTGGAACGCCACGGCGTCATTTCAAAAGTGCTGCATTCCAACCGGCAGCTCTACTACTACTTCTGCCCCAAAGCGGGGCACCATCACCACTTTGTCTGCATGGAGTGCCATATGGTGGAGGACCTTTCGGTCTGCGCGGTGCGCGAGATGGAAAGGGATATCAAGCGCCGCATCAAGGGAACCGTCACATCGCACATCCTGCAGGTGAACGGCCTTTGCGGCGGCTGCGCGGGAAAACAGTGATGGACATCCAAAACAGCGCCATCGCCGTGACGGGGCTTACCGTCAGTTACAACAGCCGCGTGGCGCTGGACGACATCACGTTCAGCGTCGCCAAAGGCGCCTATCTTGGCCTCGTGGGGCCGAACGGCAGCGGCAAGAGCACCCTGATAAAAGCGATGCTCGGCCTCAAGCAGGCCGCCGCCGGGGAGGTCTGGTTTCTCGGCCGCAAGCGCGCCGATTTCCGCGAGTGGCCCCGCATCGGTTACCTGCCGCAGAAAATTTCGCATTTCAATCCGTATTTCCCCGCGACCGTGGGCGAGATCGTGGCGCTGGGCCTTCTTTCGCGCAAGATGGAGCGCGCGGCCGAAACCGCGGCGGTGGAGGATGCGCTCGGCCTGCTGGACATCGGCGGCATCAAGGATAAGCTCATCGGCGAGCTTTCGGGCGGGCAGTTGCAACGGGTGCTGCTGGCGCGCGCCATCGCCGGGCGCCCCGATATCCTGCTGCTGGACGAGCCGACCACCGCGCTCGACCCCGAAACGCGCGAACGGTTTTATGCCACGCTGGAGGCGCTCAACCGTGATCTGAAGACAACTGTGGTGCTGGTGACGCACGACATCGGCACCATCGGCAAATACGCTTCGCAAATGCTCTACCTCGACAAGAAAGTGGTTTTCCACGGCGGCTTTAACGATTTCTGCGGATCGGGCGACATGAAAAAGTACTTCGGCGAATACAGCCAGCACGTGATCTGCCACCGGCATGATTGAACCCGGATTGAAATTATGGCTGAGTTTTTAACGTATAGTTTCGTCTGGCGCGGACTGGCGGCCGGCTGCTGCGTGGCGGTGATCTGCTCCATGCTGGGAGTGGTGCTGGTGCTGCGGCGGCTATCGCTCATCGGCGACGGACTGGCGCATGTATCCTTTTTCGGCGTTGCCGTCGGGCTGCTTCTGCGGGCCACGCCGGTGTTTGTGGCGATCCCGGTGGTGATGGCCAGTTCGCTGGGCATTCTCAAGCTGGCGCAGCGGGCGCGGCTTTATGGCGACGCGGCCATCGGCATGGTGTCGGCCGCCGGAGTGGCGGGAGGGATCATCCTCGCCTCGTACGGCGGCGGTTTTAACGTCGACATCTTCAGCTACCTGTTCGGCAATATTTTAGCCATCGGCGCGGCGGAGATGTACCTCTCGGCGGCGCTTTCGGTGGCGGTGGCGGGGGTCATGCTGTATTACCACCGCCCATTGCTTTCGGTTTCATTCGACGAGGAGTTCGCCGCCGTCTCCGGCGTGAATACCGGCTACATAAACACCCTGCTGGCGTTGCTCACCTCGGTGGCGGTGGTGCTTACCATCAAGATTGTCGGGATGCTCCTTACGTCGGCGCTGGTGATAATTCCGGCGGTCACCGCCATCCAGCTTGGGCGCGGTTTTCGCGTCACGATGGCGATAGCCGCGCTGCTGGGGGTGGTTTCGGTGATCGCCGGGATGGCGCTTTCGTTTTATGGCAATATCCCCGGCGGCGCGGCCATCGTGCTGGTGAACATCATTTTCTTCTTTCTCTCATTCCCCTTAAAAAGGTTCGGCGCGCAACTGTAACTCCTTTTGCCGCATGGGCCGTTTTCGGGTTACACTTGACGTAGTGGGAGTTCTTTTCGCTATGGCTTGAACCGGGGAGGAACGCGGTATGGGCGTGATGAAACAAACAAAAATTATTGCTACGCTGGGGCCTGCGTCCGACGGCCCCGCCGCGGTCAAACGGCTTATCGCCGCGGGGGCGAACGTCTTTCGCATCAATTCATCGCACGCTTCACCCGAGGAGATCCGCCGCCAGATACGCAACGTGCGGAAAGGCTCTAAAGCGACCAGCTATCATGCCGCCGTGTTGCTCGATCTGGGCGGCCCCAAAATCCGCGTGGGGGAATTCGCCGCCGGTGAAACGGACTTGCGCGATGGCAAAGAAGTCCTCTTGAAGGTTTCCAGCGCGGTCAGTGATGGTTCCTTTATTCCCGTGCAGTATCAGGGGTTTTATGGCGACGTGGCAAAGGGAAACCGGGTGCTTTTGGACGATGGCAAAATGGCCCTTCAGGTGGTTGAAAAGAAGGGGGGCATCGTCCACGCCAAGGTATTGAACGGCGGCACTTTGAAGAACAAGAAAGGGATCAACCTGCCGGAAGCTTCCATCAGCGCCGATCCCATTGCCGAAAAAGATTTGCGCGACCTCAAGGCCGGTTTGGCGGAGGGGGTGGACTATGTGGCGCTTTCGTTTGTGCGCGAGGCGGATGATGTGCTGCGGCTTAAAAAGCTGATTGCCCACGCCGGTTCGCACGCCGAGGTGGTGGCAAAAATCGAGCGGCACGAGGCGGTGCGGAACATAGATGCGATCATCGAGGCCTCGGGCGCGATCATGGTGGCGCGCGGCGACCTTGGCGTCGAGATGCCGCTGGTGCAGGTGCCGGTGATCCAGCGGGACATAATCCACAAGTGCTGCGCCGCGGGCAAGCCGGTGATCGTGGCGACGCAAATGATGGAGTCGATGCTGAACAGCCCCCGGCCCACGCGCGCCGACATTTCGGATGTGAGCGTGGCGGTGCATTCGTACGCCGACGCGCTGATGCTTTCGGGCGAGACGGCGGTGGGGCGTTATCCGGAAGAGTGCGTGCGGGTGATGGCTGGCGCGGCGATAGAGATGGAACGCTACCACCACGATAAGGCCAGGGTGCTCTCTTGGGATATTTCCCGCGATAAGATCACCGAGGTGAACCACGCCGTTGCGCGCGCCGCCGTGAGCTTGGCCGACATTTTGGACGCCTCCGGCATCATGGTGGTAACCGACAGCGGCTACATGGTGAAGCAGATCGCCGTCCTGCACCCGAACACGCCGCTATTCGCCTTCACGCGCTACGATTATACGTTGCGCAAGCTGGCGTTGGTGCGCGGCGCGGTGCCGTTTTTGCAGAAATTCGGCAATGAGATAGCGCAAAGCCTGCCCGGCATGCTGGCGCAGCTCAAGCGGCGCGGATTGGTGGAGACGGGGAACAGGCTGGTGCTGGTTTCCGGTATGCGGATGGACGGCCCCACCGCGCCCAACATGGTGCGCGTCGAGATCGTCCCGTAACTCCGCCTCACTCCTCCCCTCACATGAGGGGAGGAGAATTCGGAATCCGGGAAAAATTGTCAGCCGGTGATGTGGACGGCGAAGGCGGTCAGCTTTTCCACCGCTTGGATGCCGCGGGTTTCGCCCTTTTCGATGAATATCATGTCGCCCGCCGATACCGCGATATCTTTTCCCTCTATCGTCATGGTTGCCTTGCCTTCGACGATGTAAAAGACCCCCGTGCCGCCGGGGTGGGGCGGGATGAACTGGCCGGGGTTCATGCAGATGAGCGGCACTTTCAGGCCATCCGCCATGCGGAGTATCTGCGGCTGGAAGATGGGGTTAAACCGGGTACGTTCGGACAGCGTTATTTTTTCCATCGGCATTCCCTCACAATTATGGTGTCGGCGGTATTGCAGGGGCAAATATAGCGCATGGACGGGCGGGGAGGTATCACAAAAGTCATGCCGCCTCGCGGCGGCCCGGCATCCGCGAGGCGCGCCGCGCCGTCAGCGGCGCGTGGCCTGCCGCAGCACGCAGTTCAGCAGAAGCTCCACCGCCGTGATATCCCGTTCGGGAGCGTTCAGGAAGATTTTGCGGAGCATGAGCGCCGTATGCACGAAGCGGCGCTGGCGGGCGCCGGTTTCGGCGCCGGAATCAACAAACCGCAGTTTGTCCATCCTTCCTTCCAGCGCCGGTATCTGGCCGGTGAGCAGCCAGTCAATGGAGCAGCCGGTGCCCCTTTGCAGCTTAAGCAGGTTTTCATAGGTGGGGATTTTCCCTTTTTGCCAGTAGTTCTGAAACAGCCCTTTCTCGATGCCGCATTTGCGCGCGAAGGTATAGGGGCGATCCCCTTTCATGAGCACCTGGAGACGGTACTTGAACGTTTCTGTCATGGTATTTCTCCCGGATGGTTGGTTTGGCGGACATGGTTATGAATGATGGAAAATAAAGTATATAATTTACCCCGTCCCCTCCGGCCCTCCGCGGAGGACGGGGAAGGGGGAGGTGAAAGTAGTAATAATAAAACCGTGCGGCGTCCCATGTGGTGGAGTTAAACGCATATATGCGTAAAAGTCAAGCGATAAATAATTCCATGTGCGTAGCGGGGGTTTGGTGTCCGGCGCGGTGAATCTGGCCGAGGTGGGGAAGCGCCTCAAAAAACTGCGGGGGGATGTTTCGCAGGAGGCCGCCGCCGCGGAGGCCGGCGTATCGCAGGACATGGTTTCCCGTTGCGAGCGGGGAATGGCCTATCCGCCCCCCAGCTATCTTTTTTGGATTGCGGCGCGCGGGTTTGTCACCGTGGACTGGATTTTGACCGGGCGCAACCCGGATCAGTATTCCAAGGCGGTGGCCGACGTGCGGAAAAAATACGGTCCGCCGATGGCTCCCGCCGAGCGGGCGCTGGTGGAAGCCTACCGCAAGGCCTCCGGTGAAACGCAACAGGCGATCCGCCTGCTGCTCAAGCTGGAAAAGGCCAAAGCGGAATAACTCCGGATTATTCACGGCGTTGCCGTTCATAATCCGGAAACCGTCGATCTTTTGAAAATTATCGCGTTGGCTTGCATTTTTCTTGGTCAACATACTGTCAATATGTTTCCCGCGAAAAATGCTTCGCCGCCGCGCCTTTTCAAAAGCTTGACGGTTTTCCCGCTATATTCGGTGAATAAAGCGGGTTAACCCCGGAAATTGCTTCATAATAGGCGCATGCGCAAACGCTTCGCACTCGCCGCCGTCACGATGGCCTTTCTTCTGGCCGTGCCGGCCTGCACCGGCGTTTTTTACCAGCCGGCGGGCAGGCTTTACGCCACGCCGGTCGAGGCGGGGCTTCCGTACCGCGAATATATCTTCACCGCTCCGGGCGGCGCGCAACTGGGAGGATGGTGGATACCCGCCGCCGAAGGGACGGAAGAGAAGGGGACGATCATCCACTGCCACGGCAATGCGCAGAACATGACGGCGCACTTCATGAACGTCGCGTGGCTGGCGAAGGAGGGGTACAACCTTTTTGTGTTCGACTACGAAGGGTATGGCGCGTCGGAAGGGGTGGCCACTCCCGCGCATGTCAATGGCGACATAGTGGCGGCGCTTGAGGCGGGAATGCAGCTCACGCGCGAACGGGAACGGAACATCGGGCGCCGGCTGAAGGTGATAGCCTACGGGCAATCGCTGGGCGGGGCGGCGCTGGCGCGGGCGTTGGCGGATTTTGAAGAAAAGGCGCGGCTGAGCGGCGTGATTGAAGAGGCGGGGTTTTATTCCTACCAGGCCATCGCGCGGCAGAAGCTGGCGCAGTGGTGGCTCACGTGGCCGATGCAGTGGCTCGGCCTGTTGCTGGTGTCGGACGAGTATTCGCCCGAACGGCATATCGCATCCATCGCGCCGGTGCCGCTGCTGGTGGTGCATGGCGATGCCGATGCGGTGGTGCCGGTTTCACACGGGCGCAGGATCTTTGAACTGGCGCGCGATCCAAAGGAATATTGGGAGATCCCCGGCGGCGGGCATATCGAGGCTTTTCATGTGAACGGGGGCGCGTATCGCCCCCGGCTTTTGGCGTGGCTTGCCGCGCTGCCGTGACGGCGGCGGCTGGAACCCGCGAAATGCGCATAATGGCGCTTCACATTGCATCGCCGAAATTTTTATGGGGAGCGGAGGCTGATGACCGCATGGTTCGCGGCGCACTGGATAGCGGTATTGGAATTCAGCGGCGCGCTGCTCAACGCAAGGCATGAGCTTTCTTGCATGGATATTCGCCAACAGCGCCCCGATGATCTGTGATCTTAACGCCGGGCTTTATTGGCGGGCGGGACGGGGTCTTGCTTTATAGCATTTCAACTCAACAGATTTATGCCCACCGGAGGAAGAAAGCTTTGGAAATATTTCCGGGTGCCGTACCTTTGAAGGGTACCTCCGCGACGGTTTGTACGCGGCAGGCTCCATTATATTTCGCCGCTCCCAAGTCAAGCCCGGCATGACACCGCCACGCACCTTATTCTTGCCGGGCGCGGCGCAACGCCGGAGCTGATTGCGCTGGCCGACATGGTGAGCAATATCGATTCTATCAAGCACCCGTATGAGGCCGGCATCTCCGCCCAAAAGGGACTCGACTTTTGACCCACAAAAAGTTGACTGAATAACATGGATTTCTTGACTGCATATGCCGGATGGCATAGCATAAATATCATTGTAAACAGGGTGATGGAAGCATCAAGCAACCTTGTTCTCCGTAAATGTGTGGGAGGGGTAAATGCCGGGTGACGTTAAAAACACCGCTCTTTGGAAGTATCTAAGTAAAATAGATCACGATAAATCCTATGTAGGCAAACTGTCCGAACTGAAAATGAAAGTAGGACTTTGGCTTTCGTACACCATTCCCACTTTTGAGCATTATACGGCCCACACTATTGAGCATAGTGAGGAGATCATCCGCCAGCTTTCCTGCCTTCTGTTTATAGAACGTAATTTCGAAAAACCGGCCGTACAGCTATCAGCCGTGGAGGTATATATTTTAATAGCTGCTGCTTATCTTCACGATGCGGGGATGGTGGTTTCCAACGATGAAAAGGCGAAAATCCTTAGCTCGGAAGGGTGGAAGAAATGGGTTGGTGAAGGGGGACAAGCAGCGAGTGACTACAAAGAAATATGCGCGATGGAGGATAAGGCTACTAACGAAGAGCAGAAGTATTATTCAAATGTCTATTTGCGGCAGATTATCGCGGAATATTTGAGAAGGGAACACCATACGCGATCTGCAAGATTGATTACGCAGCACGAACAAAGCCTTGCCCAGTTCGGCTTTGACGATCCCAACTTAAAAAAAGCTATTAGCGATGTCTGCTTGGCCCATGGTCTTGACCGTGCCGATCTGGAAAACAAGGATCGATATCCTGAAAGAACAGACATCAGAGGGGATATCGTAAACCTTCGGTTCTTATCTTATTTGCTACGCATTGGCGACCTGTTGGACATCAGTAACGACCGTGCTTGTCCCTTGTTGCTAAATGCCGCTTCACCGCTTCCGTCCACCAGTTATGCACACTGGAGTAAACACCAAAAAATAGTACACCGCCTGACCGCGACCGACAAAATAGAGATAACAGCAAAATGTGATACACCAGAAGAACACAGACTCCTCATGTCGTGGTGCAAATGGCTGGTGGATGAGGTAAATGACGCGGGATCAGTCATGCAAAATGCCGCTAGGCATAAAGAATGGAAAAAACCAATAATAAAGCTGGAAGGTGAAGGCGCAACCATTAATATTGGCCGCAGCGTTGCGGCAAAATATATCCCATTTGACTGGAAATTTGAGCTTGATCAAAAGGCGATATTTGAGCGATTGATACGCGATGCATATGCCGACCCATCTGCATTTGCCCGGGAACTGATCCAAAATGCTTTGGATGCGAATCGTTGCAAAATGTATCTCGATCTGAAAAGTGACGGCAAGGATCTGCCCAAATGCCCAACGGAAGTACCAGAAGACGTACGGCAGAAATACCCCATAAATATTAGATGGTATGAGGAAGAGGTGCCAAATATCCTTGCAAATAGGACTGAAACCCATCAGGTCTTTGAGATAGAAGATTCTGGCATTGGGATGGATGATGAAATCCTTCACCGTTTTTTTCTTCAAGCAGGCCGCTCCTACTATGTAACAGACGAGTTTAGAAGTAAATTTCAGTTTATTCCAATGAGCCGGTTCGGCGTTGGTTTTCTTTCGGTGTTTGCGGCGAGTGACCATGTTGAGGTAGAGACTTATAAGGATTCTTCCGGCAGTGTACATAACAATTTGAAAGTTACTTTAGGCGGGTATCAGTCTTTCATTCTTTTGGAAGAGGGTGAACGGCGCAAGAGCGGAACTAAAGTAAAAGTCCGCTTAATGAACGGGCTAGATGCTAGTGGGGCTGATCGAGTACTTCGAGTAAGGAGGGGGTTTGCCCAAGTGCGCAAATTATGCCTTCGCGTTGAATTTCCAATTTACATAGACAGCCCAGGAGGAAAGCATGAGATAAAGGCTGAACGGCCTGAGGACTTTATTGCAAAAGTACTGGTGGCAGACGAGGCAGGGGCTTTTTTTGAAATCGACGCAGTACCCATGAAGGGGGATGGATTTGAAGGGGAATTATATTTCTATTTATATAGACATAGGGAATGGATCGAAATTAAATCTGCAAATTGGATGGAAACCTATTTTAGGAACCACCCCCACCAAGAGCGTCTTCCACTGATTGGAGATGTGGAATGTATTCAGGGGCTGAATCTCGCCTTAGACCTCCGACGCCGTTACATCGAAAAAAGCATTAATCGCAGGTTTGATTTAAGGGGGAACATAAAACTATCACTTTCAAGAGAATGGATAGACCGAAATGAATCCCAAAAATATAAAGAATATAGAGCGGCTGTTGAGAGTCAGATTGAGGATTACCTCTTAAACCATCTTGCTAAGACAAAAGTGCCCGACGAGCTTTGGATGTATAAAAATCGGCTTCTATACATAGCGACATAAGTAATTGCGCATAACTGCAAAATGGTTTATCCTGCACCAAAAGGGGGCAAGCCATGAGAAAACTGGAAATCAAGGACGCTGAAATAATGAAGATAGCCGTTCAACAGGAAATTATCCGTTC